>NZ_CEZBFX010000002.1:11202-73896 GCF_982964205.1 Roseofilum sp.
TCCCTATCTCCCTATCCCCCTATCCCCCTATCCCCCTATCCTCCATCTAACAATTCTGCCCGATCTTCTGTATTCTGAAAGGAAGCAACGTTATTATAATTTTTGTAAACAAACTCTAATCCCAATCCTTCCATGAGTAACAGCCCTCTCCATGCCTTCTTTGTCGGTCGTGCCCTATCCGAGGCGATCGCCGAAGAAGTAGAATACACCCTAACTCATGCCCTCAGCAACTTCGGTAAAGCTGATGCAGAACAACAAGAACGGCTCAAAAACTTCCCGCAAATGGTCTTAGATCGAGCTGCAGCCGCAGAATCAGCCGCCCGCACGGGAAACCCCTCCCCCGCTTCCCCAGTAGCCAATCCTCCAGCGCGCGACCTCCAAGAAACACTTGATGATTTGCGGGCCGAAATTGCCCAACTGCGCTCTGAACTGCAAAAATATCGCTCCCGTTCCACCTAAACCTCAATCCCAGACTTTCCTTAACCCAATCCATTCATGACCCACTGATGACCTCTGTATCTGCGCTCTCCGACGTATCCAACGATCCATCAGCCCTTTCCCCCTCCAGTACCCTGGAACAAGGCTATAGCAGTAAATCCTATCGCTGGAATCGTCCCAAATATTCCCGAAACCGCCGTTTTGTCGATATCTGGAGTTTCTTCTGGCTCTTCCTAGGATCTGCGTGGCTCAATGGTAAAGCCTGGAGTTACCGAGGCGGTATGACCGAGGAAAAAATCCAAAAAAGACGGCGACAGCAAGCGATTTGGATTCGGGATACCTTCCTAGATCTAGGGCCTACCTTTATTAAACTCGGCCAACTCTTCTCCACCCGTGCAGACTTATTTCCCATCGAATATGTAGAAGAACTCTCCAAACTGCAAGACCGCGTACCCGCCTTTAGCTATGAAAAAGCGGAAAGCATTATCAAGGAAGACCTAGGAAAGTCCGTTCAAGACCTCTATAGCAGTTTTGACCCCATCCCCATGGCGGCTGCTAGTTTAGGCCAGGTTCACCGGGCCCAACTCCATAGCGGTGAAGAAGTGGTGGTGAAAATCCAACGACCCGGTCTCAGGCAATTATTTACCATTGATTTAGAGATTCTCAAAGGTATTGCCCACTATTTCCAAAATCATCCTGACTGGGGAAAGGGACGGGACTGGCTCGGCATCTATGAGGAATGTTGCCGCATTTTATGGGAAGAAATTGATTATCTCAATGAAGGGCGCAATGCAGATACCTTTCGGCGCAACTTCCGCCAAGAAAATTGGGTGAAAGTGCCCAGAGTCTATTGGCGCTATACCTCTCCCCGTGTCTTAACTCTTGAATATGCTCCAGGGATCAAAATAAGTCAGTACGATGCCCTAGAAGCAGCCGGATTAGACCGTAAAAATTTGGCTCATTTGGGGGCAAAAGCCTATTTAATGCAAATTCTCTACAGCGGGTTTTTCCATGCTGACCCCCATCCAGGGAATATTGCCGTCAGTGCTGAAGGGTCACTCATTTTTTATGATTTTGGCATGATGGGCCAAATTCAAGCAGTGACCCGTGAAAAACTTTTAGATACCTTTTTTGGAATTGCCCAAAAAGATGGCAATCGGGTGATGAATTCGTTGATTGCCTTGGGCGCACTGGCTCCCACAGGAGATATGGGGCCGGTGAGGCGATCGATTCAATACATGTTGGATCATTTTATGGATCAACCTTTTGAAACTCAGTCTGTGAGTGAAATTAGTGACGATCTTTATGAGATTGCCTACGATCAACCGTTCCGGTTTCCGGCAACGTTTACGTTTGTGATGCGTGCCTTTTCTACCTTAGAAGGGGTAGGGAAAGGTCTTGACCCAGAATTTAGTTTTATGGAAGTAGCGAAACCCTTTGCAACAGAGCTTATGAATAGTGGAAACGGATCGGCAGGAAATAATTTGTTGGGGGAACTCAGTCGCCAAGCCACTCAGATGAGTAATACGGCTTTGGGGTTGCCCCGTCGTTTAGAGGATGCTTTGGATAAGTTGGAGCAGGGTGATATCCGGGTGCGGGTGAGAGCGACAGAGAGCGATCGCATCCTCAGACGGATCAGTAGTATGAGTTTGGTGAACACCTATGGTATCCTAATTAGCGGCTTGACTATTGCTGCAGCAATTTTGATTAGTGCGGATAAACTAGGATTGGCCGTAGTCGTTGCTGTATTGGCGATCGCCTTAGCGGTTATATTGTTCCGTCTGATGCGGCGAATTAATCGTTTTGATCGAATGCCTTAGTCCAAAGTGACCCACCAGAGGTTACAATTAAACCACCAGAGGTTACAATTAGAGGGGAGAAATCTCTTCATAGCCATCCCTTAGTTACTGTTTTGGTCAGAAAACTTATGAAACGCATCTTCACGGGTCTAACTGATACGGGGCTAGTCCGTTTTGTCAACCAAGATGCCTTCTATTATGACCCGGAAGGTCGATTTTTTATTGTTGCCGATGGTATGGGTGGCCATGCTGGTGGAGAAGAAGCCAGTAAATTAGCCACCAAAACCATTGAAGAGTATTTATTAGCTCATTGGGACTCGGAGAAGTCTTCCGGTGAGTTGTTGAAGGCAGCTCTCTTGAAAGCCAATGATGCAATTGTTGAAGACCAGCGCCAGTATCCTGAACGCTCCGATATGGGAACCACAGCAGTAGTCGTTTTGTTCCGTGAATCCCAAGATCAGAACGTGGAGGAATCTTGGGTGGCTCACATTGGTGACTCTCGTCTCTATCGGCTGCGCGGGCATAATCTGGAGCAGATGACCGTCGATCATACTTGGGTGGCTAAGGCGATGGCTTCTGGAGTCCTCGATCAAGAACAGGGACGTACCCATCCCTGGAGGCATGTGTTATCCCAATGCTTGGGACGCGAAGATACCCAAGATGAGGATATTGATGTAGATTTGATCGAGTTACAAGGAGGCGATCGCCTCTTGCTCTGTAGCGACGGTTTAACCGAAGAACTCCCCGACGGAACCATCGCTTCTACCCTCAAATCTATTCGAGCCTGTAAGTCTGCTGGAGAGAAATTAATCCAATTGGCTAAAGAAAAAGGGGGACGAGACAATATCACGGTGATTATTGTTGCCATGGAAAGTGACTAGGCAGCCAGTGAGGAGTAGGCAACAGGCAATAGGCAGGAGATAATTTCCCCGTATCTCCCCACTTCTGTCCCAAAATCTCTAGACAAAAAACTAGAGATTTGTTCATCATGAGCATTTTTAGCTTTGTAAACTTGCTAAAACATCCTCAAGAAAAGCCAATGTGGTCAATCTGTCAAACATTTGTTATATTTTGTAATATTACTAGACATGCTTAGGTATGAGGACATGGGACAGAGAGGAAATAGCCCAAACATCTTTAGAGACAAATGTCTCCATGCTATTACCCATCACAACCCATGACCAACCTACGTCACACTATTCTCAGTCCTACTGAACCCAAATGGAGGAGTCTTTGATGAACGAACCCATGCAACTCACCCTAGAACAAGAATTTAATCTTCGATCTTTTCAAACCCAAGTCGAAAAAATGAGTCGCGAGCAAGCACAAGAATTCCTCGTTAAGCTGTATGAACAAATGATGTTACGAGAAACCATGTATCAACAATTTATCAAACACGAGTGGGGTTTAGATTAAATTAAGCACACCTTATCGTATCTATTGAGAACTAGAAGCTCAAGATTTGTTGGGTTGTGGGTCTAACTTCCACTTTAGAGTGTTAGGGTAAGAGTAGATTCACCCCTCAGTATTACACTTACCCCTTATGTTCAAGCGTGCTTTAATCTCCACCGATTTATCCGATGGATTATACCGTCTAGTCAATTCAGTTCCCGCTCTAGCTCAAAGTGGTTTAGAGCAAGTTGTATTTACCCATTGTGTAGCCTTAGAAGGAATAATTCCCAAAGCAGATAATGAAAAGATTGAATGGGCAAGATCTCGCTTATCTGTCCTGCGTCCAAATATCCCCGATAGCTTGGAAGTCAAAGGTGAAGTTGTTTCCTCAGTGAAACCCCATGAAACTATTCTAGATGTAGCAAAAAAACATCATTCCGATGTGATTATCATGGGAGCGAATATCCATACGTTCATGGATGAACAAGTTTTTGGCAGTACCAGTCGGAGTTTAGCCGAACATACGGAGATTCCGATCATGGTTTTACGACCCCAACTAATTTCTACCTATACGTCTGAAGAATTAAACCTGCGGTGTCGTTATCTATTTCGATATTTAATGCTAACCTATGATGGCAGTCCCAGCGCCCAATACTTGTTAAAACGAGTTAAAGATTATGCCCAAAACCGGCCCGCTAACTCCCTAGAAAAAGTACTGCTTGTTTGGGTTGTTGAAGAAGGTAGTCGCCGAGAATATAAAGATGTCAATTATGAATTAGAAAAAGCGAACACTGAACTCCAGAAAGTGAAGGAAGATTTATCGAGTCTCGATTTAGAGGTCGAAGTTGAAGTGCGTCAAGGGGAAGTTATTCCCCAGATTTTTGAGTCTGCCTTGATGCATGATATTAGTGCGATCGCGGTTTCGTCGAGTCGAAAAAATAAAATTCTAGAATGGTCTTCACCGAGTATCAGTAACAAAATCTTGCGGCGCAGTTGGCATCCAATTCTTTACTTCTCTCCTAGTCACTAGAGTTCAAAACCACATTTTAGCTCTCCTAACTTAATGAGTTCCTTGCTATATCACTAAAAAGAAGAATCCGGGACTCCAGCTTCCAATTTCATCAGGATTTGGGGTTGGAGTTTTTCAAATTCTTTTTGCAGAAGTTCTTTACTACGAGTGGGTTGACCTCCAGCAATAGAATCACTGCCTGTAGCCCAATCTTGTAGCCTTTTCCGTTGCGAAAGGTTAACACTAATGCTAATGACATCTGCACAACGGCCGGGTTCTTCTAAGGGAAAAAATAATAAGCAGTAACGTCCTGTATGTGCTAATAGATTAGCTAGATGCTTACCCTTATTGCTTTTGAGATCCATATAATACCTCAACCATCTTGGCCCCTGTTTAGGATCGTACAAAACGGTGAGCCACAAAATCATCGGATGAGGAGAAACAGAATACAAAAAGTTCTTATAGGTTTTATTATACAATCGGCTAATTTGTCGTTGTTCAATTTCCTGTTTCTTAAGCATTGCCCACAATGTCACCACAGATTCTTTGGTTTGGGTTTGCAAGACTTGCGGAAAGACAATTTGAGCTAGGGGCTTGCCTTTGGGCCAAGTTTGTTCCCAACAGACCATATCAATGGCAGGTTTTGCCTCAATCAGTTGTAGTTTCCCAGGGGCTTTTGTCGGGCTTGATCCTGGAGAAACTTGGGTTGGAGGGGTTGTTTTTGCAGAGGGGGGAGAATTAATGGAAACTGGGGAAGATTTTTTTTGAGCGGGTTCAGAAGCAGGCGAGGATTTACTGCCATTTTCCGCAGGAGTTGGGGAGGCATGGAGATTTTTTTCTAACTGCTCTAGGGTTTTAACAATGTCTCCTGCACTTTGGGGACGTTCTTTGGGCTTTTTGGCTAAACATCGGAAGATTAAGTGTTTTATCTCTGAAGGGAGTTTGAGGTAAGGAGCAACGGATTCAAAGGAGCGGGGGGTTTGAAAATGATGTGTTTTATACCAGGCTCCAAAGGTATGGGTTTCCGCTGTCAAGGGCATATGGCTGGTGAGCATTTGGAACATCATCACCCCTAAGCTGTAGAGGTCAGAACTGCTGGTGAGTTCTTTGCCTTCCATTTGTTCGGGGGAGGAATAGGCTAAAGTGCCCATAAAACAGTTGGTTTGTCCGGCGGTCTCTTCTTGGAGGAGTTTAGCAATCCCAAAATCGAGAACTTTCACCAGTTCTCCAAAACTGGAATCTTGGGTAACGAGGATATTACTGGGTTTGATGTCTCGATGGACGATGGGAACGATTTTACCATCTTTTTGAATGCCTTCATGGGCACATTGTAAGCCAAGAGCAATTTGTCGGGTTAGACTTAGGAAACGCTCTAGGTTAATGTTGTCTTCGCGGATCACATCGCTGAGGCTGTCTCCTTGAAGATATTCCATGACGTAAAAGGGGATTTCGTCGGTTACCCCATAGTCCATGACGCGGACAATGTGGAGGCTATGTTGTCCGAGGAGGGCACAGGTGGTGGCTTCTCGCTCGAAGCGATCGCGCATTTTTTTATTCAGCAGGGCTTGAGAGAGAAATTTAACCGCGACCAATACTCCGCCGACTCTCGCATCTTTGGCCAGGTAGACTTTCCCCATTGCTCCCTTACCAAGTAGTTCGACAAGCTCATAGCGATTAAATAGAATGCGGCCAATATTGGGGTCACTCATTGGATGTTACACCAGAATACTGGAATCAACTGGAATTCTTCCTATTGTTAACGACGGTATGGGGTAAGGAGAGCAAATGCACCTCATCCAAATTCTGCTAGTCCTCTTGCGTTTTACCGTCCGATCCAAACTATGAATGACTAGCTCAGATAGAGGCTATCCATTCTAGAGGATGGTTTGGATATTTAATTGTAAGGGTTTCCATGATCGGTACAGTTGATCATTATCCTTTCATTGTAGCTTGAGTTCGCAGGGGTTTACGCACTTTAGCTTTCTGTTTGCCTCTCTAGGCGAGCTTCCATGGCACTGGTTAAGTAATGTCCTGCCATCACTGCGCTAGAGAGATGATAGGTGTCGTAGTCAATGCGATAGAGGGTTTCAAAACTACTGCGACGTTCTTTATCTCCAAGAACCCAATAGCGCTGAATGATGGAGTCTGGAGCTACCCAACCTTCTCCTTCGGCTTTTTTTCCGAGGAGACTGTGTTGGAGAACGAAGGTATATCGGCGTTCGCCACTGTCGAGGCGGCCTTTATATTGAAAGGATATGGGGTCGCGATCGCCGTTGCTAAAGGTCAGTTTCATGACCATGGTAAACCAGTTATCGGTGGACCACCGTACTAAGCTTGCTCCTCGGATGGCGATCGGTAGACCATCTTTCTCTAGCCAGTTTCCTTCCAGAGTCCAGCGTCCAGGTTCCATTAAGAATGTATGAGCCACTTCGATCGCCTCTAAATTCTTGTCTCAGATTGTTTCGAGTCTTAAGCAACCGTGCTTAATGATCTAGTTAGCGATCATAACATTGTTGTCCGATGGCTTCCAACTGGGTGTAGGTGTCCCAGAATTTGACTAGAGTTGGCCCCCGTGACTTGGGGAAGATTACCGGGAATACCGAGATGATGCCAATAGCCTAAGACGGCAAAGGCGATCGCTTCTTTAAATTCGGCATTTAAGCCCATCTCTTCCGTCGTCAGGACTTGAATGGGGCTTAGGTGGTGTTGAATGCGCTCTTTGAGGTACCGGTTACGACTGCCACCCCCACACAGTAGGATGCGATCGGGCATCTGAGGCAGAAATTGGTGATAGTTTTGCTTAACGGAAACGGCGGTAAATTCCGTGAGAGTAGCTAACACATCAGCATTGGAGAGGTCATAAGCTTGGCACTCTCGCCAACAGCGCTGCCAGAATTCCAACCCAAAATATTCCCTTCCCGTAGATTTGGGGGGAGGTTGCTGAAAATAGGGGTCTTGCATCCATTGGTCTACTAAGGGTTGGCAGGGGGTTCCACTGGCTGCCCAAGCGCCGTTGAGATCTAGCCGTTGAGTGCCCTGGGTTAACTGCTCAACGGCTAGATCCAGCAGGCTATTTCCCGGGCCGGTATCCCATCCCCGGACTCGATCTAGATGCTGATGACTGTTGACCGGAAGATACGTTAGATTGCCAATGCCACCTAGATTTTGGATACATTGGCTTTGAGTGGGATGGCTGAGGATGCAGGCATCTATGGGGGAAACGAGGGGGGCCCCATGTCCACCTGCGGCGATATCCGCTTGGCGAAAATTACTAATGGTGGGGATACGGGTATTGTAGGCGATCGCTTCTCCGCGTCCGAGTTGCAGGCTATAACCCAGTCCTCCATTGGGGGGACGGTGAAAGACGGTTTGCCCATGGGAGGCAATTCGTTGGGCGGGAGGATGGCCTTGCTGTACCTTGAGAGCAGCTTGGCTAAAAGCTTGTGCTATTTTGTCGTCAACAGCAGCAAGTTGGGGAAGGGAGAGAGATGCGCCAGCGGCGATCGCCAATATTTCCCTCTGCAACTCCTCCGGATAAGCATAGGTTTCCCCAGCGATTAAATCCACTTTTAACTCATATCCTTCTCCAGAAATTTCCACCAGCGCCGCATCAATTCCATCTGCTGATGTTCCACTAATCAAGCCAATAATATACATCCTGTGACAACCTTTTTTCTGCTAGATCGGCAACCGATTAATTGCCTTATTATCCCCAATTAACACCATGGAATCCCCCTTTTCCATCCGTTGATTTGGCCTGGGATTTACCTCCAATTTATTCCCCTGATGATTAATCGCAATCATCGTCAACCCATACTCGTTCCTTAAATCCAACTCTAACAGAGTTTTACCCGCAAACTCTTCAGGCACTAACAATTCTACCATACTATTATCTGGATCGAGTTCTACCCGCTCTAAAATATTCGGCTTCGTCAGAGAAATCGCTAAATTACAACCCATCTCATATTCTGGGAACACCACCCAATCGGCTCCCACCTTATTAAGCAGTTTCTCATGAATTTTAGAAGAAGCTTTTGCCACCACAAATTTGACCCCAGCCTCTTTCAAGTTCAACGTCGTAATCACACTCTCTTCCACATAATTTCCAATACTCACAATTACTGTATCAAACTCAAACACCCCTGCCTGTTTCAGCGCCATCGGATCGGTAGAGTCTAACTGCAAAACATGGGTAGCAATCTGACTATTAATCACTTGATTCACTTGCTGTTCGCTCGAATCAATCCCCATGACTTCATAGCCCATATTATACAGGGTTGCAGAAACTGCTCGCCCAAACCGTCCTAACCCAATCACCGCAAACTGTTGATTATTTTGACGTAGGCGACGAAACCACCCAAATGACTCTTTTTTCACTGCACGATCTCCCCTGAATTAAACTCTAAATTTAAATTCTAATGTATAATGCTAAAAAAGTTAACAGCACTTGTTCGATTCAATACTATTCAAGAGTAGCCATCAAACTTTCCCGCTTAACTCATGATGAAAGAAAAAGAAAAACAATCCTTGGACTTGCCAATATCCAGCCTCACTAAACATTATTCGCCTGAAAACAAATTGCTGTTGTCCTGTATTCGTTATCAACTTAATTCGGCAACAGCTTCTGATGTTAGAGATTTGCTGAAAAGAGATTTACATTGGGATATTCTGGTTTCAAATGCAGTTCGACAGAATGTATTTATGCTAGTTTATAAGACTTTGAAAATAAATAATTCAAAATTCATTCCTTCATCTGTATTTGAGAGGATGGAAATCGAAGCTCAAAAACGGATGACGTATAATTTATTTTTAACTCATAAACTTTTTCAAGTGCTCAACTTATTTGCAGAACATAATATCCAAGCTATTCCTTTTAAGGGGCCAATATGGGCACAATTAGCCTATGGTAATATGGGATTGAGAGAGTTTTCTGACTTGGATGTCTTAGTGCGTCCTCAAGATTTTTCTAAAGCAAAAGATGTACTCATTGAGCAAGGGTATTATGACAAAAACTTTGGTGCCAATGAAAAGAGTCTTGGAGAGGCTCAAATGGTATTACCCGATCGCCGAACGAACATCGACGTACACTATAAATTAACACCACGAGATTTTTATCTACAGGTCGAGACGGAATCCTTTTTTGAAGACTTGCAAACTTTATCTCTTTTGGGCAAAAAAATAGCAACATTTTCTCCAGAAAACTCTCTCGCAATTAGTTATCTCCAGGGCACAAAAGATAGTTGGAATTCATTGAAAAGAATCTGTGATTTTGGAAGATTAATTCAGACTTATCCGGAGGCAAATTGGCAAGAAGTTATCGCTCGATGCCAAACAGATGAGAACGATCGCGTATTTTTGCTAGGAATTGCGATCGCCCAAACCTATCTACAGATTTCCCTTCCAGAGATATTTTCAGACAAGCTGAAGCAGTTTCCAGAAGTCTTGAAAGTTGCCAGACAACATAAAGAGTATATGTATCATAAAAACATGGAATATGGCTATATCTTCTTTATTATCAGTTTGTGGGAGAGAAGAGAAAACACTTTATGGAGTAGGTTGCAATATTTGCTAAAGATTATTTTTCGTGTGAATGCAAGCGATCGAGAATTATTTCCCCTGCCCGATCTTTTGTTTTTTGTCTATTATCCCCTGAGAATTGTCAGGTTAATCGGAAAGCATAAAATCAGCAAAGAAAAAATATCGTCTCTCTGGAATTTATTCAAAGGTTGATATTATTGATAATACTTGGCTTGAATAGAAAACAAACGCGCATAAGTCCCACCTAGTTTTAATAACTCTTGGTGGGAACCCGTTTCCACAATTCTACCATTTTCTAGGACAAAGATGCGATCGACCATCTTGACTGTAGAGAGACGATGGCTGATGAGAATGGCTGTTTTTCCTTGAATCAGTTGACGGAATTGTTCAAATACCTCATATTCTGCTTCAGCATCAAGTGCGCTGGTGGGTTCGTCGAGAATCAGCAGTTGAGCAGGACGCAGGAATGCGCGAGCGATCGCCACTTTTTGCCATTCGCCAATGCTCAATTCTTCTCCTTCTTCAAATTGCGTTCCTAACATGGTATCATAGCCTCTTGGCAGTCGAGAAATAATTCCTTCTGCTCCTGATTTTTGGGCGGCTTGGATAATATCTTGATGATTATCAATATGGTCAATATTACCAAAACCAATATTTTCTCGAACTGTTAAATTGTAGCGCCCGTAATCTTGAAAGACTACACTTATGTTTTGCCGCCAATCGATGACAGAAAGTTCGCGCAAGTCAATGCCATCAATTGTAATTCGTCCATTTGTCGGATCGTAGAGACGACATAATAATTTAATTAACGTGGTTTTTCCTGCGCCATTTTCTCCCACTAAAGCGACTGTTTCTCCTGCGGGAATCGTGAGGTTTATATCTTCGAGTAAGGGACGACGACTATGGGGATATTGGAAAGAAACATTTTCAAATCTTAAACCTTTTTTGAGGGGTTGGGGAACCCATTGAGGATGGATAGGATTAGCAATCGTGGGTTTTAAGTCTAGAAATTCGTAAAGATGGGAGAGAAATAAACTATTTTCGTATAAACTTGCTACATTAGCCAAGAGCTGTCCTAAACAGGCTTGACCTCGTTGAAAGCCTTGGTAATACATGACCAAACTTCCGAGCGTGATTTCTCCTTGGATGGTTTGATAGGCAATAAAACTAAATACGGCAAAAATCGCGAAAATACCACTCAATTGAGTCAAAAAATCGGCGATCGCCCGTTTTCTCGCTAAACCTAATTTTTCTTGACGAATCTCCTGGCGTAGGTCATAATACCGGCTACGAAACAGCGTTCCAAGATCGAATAACCGGATTTCTTTGGCATAGGTATCTAAGGTGAGCATCCAATGAAAGTACCAAGCAATCCGTTCTTTTCCCGTCCAAGTCTTTTGCTGTCGGTACAGTATTTTACTATGTTGTAAGCGAACGAATAAAACTGGCAGTGCTGCGGCTAATAAGACGGTACTAATCGACCAGTGTAGGGAAAGTAGCAATCCGGCGATCGCCACCAGAGAAATCGCATTTTGGGCTAACGGTAGCAAACTATTCAGTAGGTTTTGCGGTCGATAACTGGCTTCCTGTTGAGCGCGATGCAGAGAATTATAAAAATTAGCATTTTCGTAATATTCTAGGTCAAGCTCAATGGATTTGCTATGTAAAATATCATTGACAAAATCAGTAACAATTTGCGATTGAGCTTGGGTGGCATACCCGGAGAAAGCCCGTAGTAGATTGGTAATCAGTGCTGTTATCCCCACCAGAAGCACAATTATCAGGACATCATAAAAAGCAGCCATGCCATTGCCAATACCCGCAGTCACTGTATCGATCAGTAACTTCATTAAATACAGTGAGGCTAATGGCAATAAACCTTGCAAAAACACCAGAATGATCGTGCAAGATGTCCAAAATCGTGTACTTTGCCAAACTAAACCGATCGCTCTGTTGAGGTTTTTGAGCAGTTGTACTTGAGATTGCATCTGTGTTATTCTTCTCCCAAGAACCAACTGACAATCGTCAATCTCTCTCCGGCTGTGACTGGCTTCACTTCATGCATCAGATCGCTCTCAAACGCCACAAACAAGCCGGGTTGGCCATTGAGCGACAAGCCTAACTTATTTGCTTTCTCATCTTTCAATAAACCATAAAACATTAATTCTCCACCTTTATAAGTATCGAGACTGCTACTGTCTGATTTTTCGGTCTGTTCTTCACCATTCACGAAAATGACGACAGAAATCCGTCGCCTTTGGTTAATATGTTGGTAATTCTCGTTAAAATTACGATCTTGGTGGGGCAAATAAAAGCCACCTTCTCGGTAAAACAAAAAGTTAAGCCCTTGACAATCCACTAATTTTACTTGAAATTTGGCTTCCAGTTGTGGGGCGATCGCTCTGAGCTTATGACCGACGGTTTCAACAATGGATTGGGATAACTGGGTTTGTTGAACTTTGCGAAGGGTTTCATCCACTACAGATTCGCCTTTATCGTTCACCACACCACCGAGATCAATTTTCTGAGCTTGACGAGTGGCTGCTAGGATTTGCTGACAAAGTTGGCGATCGAGGAAGTCTCGTACTACGAAGACACCCAAGCGCTCAAACAGGGTTAATTGATCGAACATTGACAGATTTTGGTTTAATTGAATAGCAAGTCAAATGCAGTATATGACTTTATGAGTGGTATTGTCGGTATTTTCAATGGGGACGGTCAACCCATTGATGCCAATCTTTTACAGCAAATGACCGATTTGATGAGACCTCAAGCTCCTGATGCTCAGAATATATGGAGTGAGAGTCATGTGGGTTTAGGTCATTCTCTCTTGCGGACAACCTGGGAATCGGAAAATGAACAGCAACCTCTGGGTTTAAATGGGAAGATTTGGATTACTGGGGATATCCGCTTGGATCGCCGTCAGGAGCTAATCGAACGCTTGCGTGCTTCGGGATGCAATCTAGAGAACGATATACCTGATGTTGACTTGGTTTTACATGCCTATCAGGTTTGGGGAGACGCTTGTTTAGAACGACTGAGCGGGGATTTTGCGTTTGCGATTTGGGATAGCCACAAACAACGTTTATTTTGTGCTAGAGACCAGTTTGGGATTGTCCCCTTTTATTATGCAGAAATGGGTCAAACTCTGGTGTTTAGCAATCATCTCAACACCGTGCTATTCCATCCTGGAGTATCGAATCGCCTGAATGAGAGTGCGATCGCCGATTTCCTCCTCTTTAGCATGAACATGGATATGGCCACCACCACGTTTGCCGATATCCAAAAATTGCCCCCCGCTCATACTTTAATTTACTCCGAAGGGAGAATTAACATTCAGCGTTACTGGCAATTGCCCGAAGATGTGGAATACCTACAGTATCAGCGCCCGGAAAAATATGTCGAGCAATTTCGGGAGTTGTTTGAACGCTCAGTTGCCGATAGACTCCGAACCCACAGTGTGGGAACCCATTTAAGCGGGGGAATGGACTCGACGAGTATTGCTGCCACTGCCTATAAATTAATCACAGCAACCGCTTCACCGGTTGATTTTCGAGCTTATGCCATTGTTTACAAACATCTAATTCCCGACGAAGAAGGAGACTATGCCACACAAGTTGCTGAAATGGCTGGTTTTCCCATTGAGTACCTGGTGGTGGAAGACTACATTGGACAGGCCCCAGGGGAACATCCAGAATACATCTATCCCGAACCGCTATTGATTCCCGATCAAACTGCCGAAGTAGAAATTATGCGGCGCATAGCTGGGTATAGTCGGGTTCTGCTGGCTGGCTTTGGTGGCGATCCTGCCCTCTATCCAAGGCCGTCTTCCCCGGATAAGTCCCTATTGGGTTACATCCGCTCTCTGCGTGCCCAACTGAGGTTGCGTACCCGGTTGCGCCAGTGCCTGAAAAGAGGGCAAGAAGAACGGTTCGGCTCCGCTCACCGCGAGCAGCAAAAGATTGATTTTCCTGACTGGTTTAACCCAGATTTTGCCGAACGAATGCAATTGAAAGCGCGACTGGAAGAACAATTGACTGCGCCAGGACAGAGAGACCGCTACGGCATGACTTCTGCTCCCTTGTGGTCGAATATATTTGCTTGGTCCGATCCGGGCTTCACCGGTTTTCCCATTAAAGTGCGCTTTCCCTTTTTCGATTTGCGCTTAGTGCTGTACTTGCTGTCAGTACCGTCAACACCCTGGTTAGACAATAAATTCTTGCTCAGGCAAGCGATGAAAGGTATGTTGCCAGAATCTGTACTACAGCGACCCAAAACAACGCTGCGGGGGTTTCCCCACTATAATCTCATGCAGGAGCGCGGAATCCAGCCCTGGATGGTAGAGTTGGCAGAACATCCAAAATTGTCCAGCTCTGTCAATAGCAAAGGTCTGTTAGAAAGACTGCAAGCCGTTGCCGAACTAACTCCTGCCAGCTATAATCAGTGCGCGACGGTGATGCAATTGGGATACTGGTTTCGTCATCAGCAGCATTGATAGCTTAGACTCCAACTCATCTTATCCCTAACTCAATCTTGAATAATGAGGAGAAAAACAATGTCCCAAATGACTTCCAACCCAGGTAATAGTACCAATCAAAAGAAGTACAACACTCCCAAACTGCGGAAATTTGGCAATGTCAGCGATCTGACGTTGACCGGGCCTGGTGCTCCTGGCGATCCCACCGATGGTGGGGGAGGCTTTAGTCAATATGCCTCGTAATTGCTAACTTCTCAGTTGTGTACTTTGAATGTCGCAATTCATCCAGGATTTTACTCTGGCGAGCGTTCTAAAAACTCTAGAGTCAGCTTCTGGGTGAATTGTGCTTAACCAGGAATAGTAGGGATAGAATAATTGTCTTGAATGAATTAGGTCACTCGTTTAAGTATACAGCTTATGGCTTAACGGTACAGGCGAATAAACCTGTACCGTTTTTAACTTCTGCCAGGAAAAATGCTCCGGTCGATGTCTGGGTAGAGTTGATGACAGAGGACGAAGAGGAAGCGCGATCGCCAGAAGCGGTTTCATCATCGAGACCGAAAGTTTACTCTAATGGAGTGAAACCCATATACAAGGGCGATCGCACTCATTTCCATTTGTGGTTTCGCGGTGACGGACAAATCGATTTTCAGGTCGATGCGGATGGCCGTCATATCGGAGTAACCTGGACTCGTTCGGTTTTAGAAGAAGTGACAACCCTGTTAGTGGGATCGGTGTTGGGCTGTACTTTACGCTTGCAGGGTGTCCTTTCTCTTCATGCTTGTGTGGTGAAAATGGGTCAGCAGGCGATCGCGATCGCCGGGGAAACAGGAGCGGGAAAATCAACGACAGCAGCAGCCCTGGCTAAACGGGGATACCCCATTCTCGCTGATGATATTGCGGCGATCGGCGATCGCTCATCCCATTTTGTTGTACATCCAGGTTATCCACGCCTGCGATTGTGGCCGGAATCAATTACAGCTCTGTACGGTTCAGAAGTTGGCTTAAATCGGGTATTTGACTTTATGGACAAACGGTTTCTGGACTTAAGTGGAAGTGTTAGGGATAACGAGGGCGAGACTCAATGGCAGTTCTATCAGGAACCCCTCCCCTTAGCAGCAATTTACATTCTTGGAAAACGCCAGCCAGAATTAGCAGCACCGCAGATTGAATCCATTCCCTCAGCAATGGCACTGATGAAGTTGATGGAGCAGCGATCGGTGAGCCATTTAAAATTAGAGAAGGATAGGCAAGAGCGGGAGTTTACTGGTTTTAGTCGTGTAGCAATGAAAGTGCCGATCAGAAAAGTAACTCGCGGCGATAGTTTAGACGCATTGCCCCAGTTGTGCGACGCTATTTTAGAAGATTTAGCGAGTCTTACCCCATCAGAGAACAGCACTCAACTTTCCAAAACAGCCGATGGCTAATTTACCTGATGACATATTAACCACTATTTTTCACTTGCAGCGGCGACTGTTCCAAATTATAGATCGGGCGAAAGCAGCCGAATTTAATTTATTGCAACAGTATGGTGAGAGAGAGGCAACACTTCCCGAACTAGAACAAATCGATAATGCCCTAGAGCGGGCCAGGACTTCTTATACTCGTCTTGGCAAACTACTACTGTTAGTTGCCGAATCTCAACCAATAGCTAATTCTGCTACTCTGAAGTTATTGGAGCAATCTATAGAAATAGCAGAAGCAACAGCAGATGCTATAGAAGCAACTATCCAAGAAACAAAAAGGAATTGGAATCTGCCATGAATAGCCAACCCCAAATCCCCGATCCGGAAACAAGAACAAGGTCTATTGCTCGCTGGCGAGAAGTGTGTCTAATGTTTGACGATCTTAATATGCTATTAGATGAAGCGATCGCCCTTGCCGAAGCTGATATTCGCAATAGTCCAATTAATGTTGAACGACGACAGAGAGCAAGGAATTTACTAGAAACGAAATGAGGTCATTCCATCCGAAATATGGAACTCAATTACTGGAGATATAGATGAATCCTAAAAATCCCCCCCTTTCGCCACTGCATCAAAAAATTTATGCTGGTATAAAAGAAGCGATTGCCGAGGCGATCGAGAGACATCGCAAACTGGGCGAATCCATTAGTATTTGGCAAGATGGAAAAGTTGTTACCATTTCCAGCGATAAAATCCCACCTCTGGAAAAAGATGTCTAGCTGTAGCCATGCCCTCAACTTTAGCAGAGTCCATTGAGCTACTTTTACCCGATCTAGTGCCCAAATTAGTTGCACCCGATCGAGTTTTGGGATTAAAAGGATTAGCAGATCGTCTCGCTCCCATTCTGCGAGGTGGTTTTGAATGTCGCCTCAATTTCAACACTGCTCAAGTCGATTTCCAGCAGTGCATTGTACCCAACGAGAATGAGTTAGCGTTGTTGCAAGAACAGATATCTGCTGTTACTTCAGAGGATGGAGTCACTCATGCGGGGTGGCTGCAACTGCAAGATTTTCTGGCACAATGGCAATTATCCCTTCATGCCATTGGAGACATTTGGTTAGAGTACGATATTGACGACTCCTCAGTTTTTCTGCCCCTCCCTTCTATTTTCTTCGGGTTGCCGCAAGAGGTATCCCCAGCCATTGAAACCTATGCTATTGCTACCCAATCTCTGGATTTACTTCTAGGTTCTTCGGGTTGGCACGAGTGGCAAGATAATTTGGAACAGTGCTTTCGAGCTTGCCCCAATGGAGTATTTATCAGTCATATTGGTGTGATGCTCTCTCGAAACTCACCCGCTTTGCGAGTTAATGTTAAACGTTTGCAACCCGATTTGTTAATTCCCTATTTGCAAGAGATTGGCTGGCAGGAGCAAACAAAGGAACTAGAAGCTTTGATGATACAATTATTCGGGTTAGTCGATCGCCTAACGGTATGCTTGGATGTCGGTCAGATCGTTTATCCCCAAATTGGCTTAGAATGTATTCTCGTCCAACAGCCTCCAGACGAAACCCGTTGGGCTATTTTCTTAGATTATTTAGTAGAACGAGGGTTATGCTTGCCTGAAAAACAAGAGGCTTTATTAAGCTGGCCAGGTCAAACGAATCCTCTAAATGCTAAAGTATCTTGGCCGAGTGACTTAATTGCCGCTTCTCTTTTGCAGCCTAGGGATCGTTTTACGATATTCGATCGCCGCTTAAGTCATATTAAGGTGGTTTGGCGATCGCCAGATTCCTTAGAAGCTAAAGCTTATCTGTGGTTTGAACATCAGTGGTTATCTGGGAAAAGCAAACAATGAATAGCAGTTCTGAAACAAATTGCGATTTAGATCGGTTTTATTCTGCCGAATCGGTTGCTGAATGGAAAGAAATTATTGGTGGAGATCTACATTACCATTTTGGCTATTTTCGCGGCTCCGAAGATTTAGAAACCGGTTTAAGGCAAACCGTGAGAAATTTTTATCCTTATATCCCTACTGGCACACAGGTTTTAGAGATCGGCTGTGGTTGGGGAGGGCCCGCCAAAATGCTAATTAGCGATCGCAATTGCTCCGTAACCGCAATATCATTGAGTAGAACCCAAGTCGAGTATTGCCAGAGCCTGGGTTTAAATGTTTGGCAGCAAGACTTGGAGCTAGAAACAGAGGAAATCAGAGGGCAATACGATCTAATATTTTCCCTGGAAATGATGTCTCATATCAGAAACAAAGCGAGACTGCTGGAGCGGCTGCGATCGTTAGCCCCACGCCTGCTCCTTTCAGTCAACTGTATTACAGATAACTATTGGGGAGAAAGGACGACTTTTGGCGAATCAATGGAACTTTGTACAGTTTCAGAATTGACCCAATATCTCGAGCAAGCTGGCTGGCGAATTGAATCTATGAAAAACAAGCGATTTCAATCATTGCGGACGATCTCACTGTGGAAAGAAAATCTAGATCGCGTTTATGGCGATCTCCAGCCTCCCGGACAGCTCGCTATCCTTCGTTCTCTTGTAGATACAGCACTGCGAGATCCAGTGGGCTGGTGCCAGTCATTTCCCCTAATCGACATTGTGGCAGATTGAGGAAGAAATCTATAAATCTATGACTATCAAAGAACAACTCATTCACGAAATTGAGCAAGCCCCAGAAGAGATCGCCTTGCAGTTACTAAACTTTCTGCACCTGCTCCAATCTGGGTCTCTGACCTCAGCAACAGACCCCCATACAGATGAAAGTCCATTTATTTGTGTTGATGGTCTTTTCGTGATTAAAACTCAAGAACGATTACCTGAAATAGATTGGGTATCTTTGGTTCGAGAAGAAAGAATACATAATTTGATAAACGACTATTGAAAAATAAAAGATGAGTGAAAAAATGCCTTTACCCTTTAATCCGCGATCGCCAGAGTTTCGCGCCAACCCCTATCCTACCTATGATTACCTGCGAACTCATCATCCTATCTACTATCGACCCGAACCAAAAGATTGGGTGCTGACGCGCTACGCTGATATTGTGGAAGCTCTGACAAGCCCTAGCTTTGGGAGAGCGGAGTCGGGACTAGCAGGACTAACAACTGCTAACCAAGAAGCAATTCACCCTTTTTTGTCTTTGCGTCAGGATAGCCAAAGACTGATGGCGCTGTGGTTGGTGCTTCGCAATCCGCCAGATCATACGAGAATCCGTCAATGGTTAGTGGCTCCTTTCAGTCCAGCGCGAATTAAAATATGGCGATCGCGCATTCAGGAGAAAGTTGACGACCTCATTGAGCGGGTGAAAGAGCAGAGGACAATGGATATTATCCACGATTTCGCTTATCCGCTTACCCTTGATGTAAATTGCGAGATATTGGGAATTCCAAAATCAGAATGGCATCCGCGCTTTAAGCAATGGTCAGAAGGTTTGTCCGCAGTCGGAGACTTGGACACAAATGTGATCGCTAACGAGAAAGGTTTGCTGGCGATCGCTGGTTTGGCCCAATATTTCCGCAGCTTAATTGCTAAACACTACAGCGATCGCCAACCGCAAGAGAATCTAATTAGCACCCTAGTTCAAGCACAAGCTGAGGGTCAATTGAGCGAAGAAGAACTGATTGCCAATTGCATCCTCCTATTTTTTGCTGGAGATTCAACAACTAAGCATTTAATTGGCAACAGCATCTTAACTTTGCTCGATCATCCCCAGCAGCTAAGACAGCTACAAGCAAATCCGTCTTTAATAGAAACGACTATATCTGAAGTTTTGCGCTATGAAGGCCCGTTTCAAGTCGTCTCGCGCACGGCACTGTCCGATATTCAACTCTCAAATACAACCATTCATCGGGGTGAAATCGTCAATTGCATGTTAGCTGCTGGTAATCGAGACCCTGCCAAGTTTCCCAACCCAGAGAAGTTTGATATTCAGCGCCAACCCAATCCCTATCTTTCTTTCGGTCGAGGAATTCATATTTGTCTGGGGAGGCATTTGGGTAAATTATTGGCAGAAATTGCCGTGGGTACGCTGGTAAACCGCTTGCCTGAATTATCCATAGCAACCGAATCCCTTGAATGGGAAGATACTTTTCTAGCACGCGGTTTGAAATCATTACCCGTCGTCTTTTGAATACAGTAACCCACGCATCGCCCAATCATGCTTGTGCGCTGTTTCCAGTTGGGCTACTGTGAAGCTCAGTCCAACGTTAGAACCCAGGTTAACAAAGCATTCTAAGCTAGGAGTTTGATTGAGGGCTAAGAGTGACTTTTTTAGCTTGTCATCTGCCCGCAAGTGTTGGATAAATTGTAAAGCATTTTGGACAGACATAAACTTCCTTTCGGTATGGTAAAAGTCCTGGAGAACCCAAGAAAATGGAGAGGTAGGTAAAAATGGATAGCGCAGATATTACCGGAACTAGAAACCCGGTTTTTTGAAAAAACCGGGTTTCTAAGCCATCACATTCAACGAGCGGATTGCTATGAAAGAATTTAACACTCTCTATCGATATACGGCTTGTGGCTTGAATATTGCTTCTGAGCTAGTCTGTCCTGAATTGCGCCCCTACTCTGGCAATGACTCGGATTTTGATGTCCGCATTTCTGTCGGCCCTGTGAGCGATCGCCTCATAGAACCGGTCTATGAGGACTGGTTCAGTCAAATCCAACCAGGAGCTTATCTGCTAAAAGTGGATGAGATTGCCAAATATTTAGTGCTTGATGGCAAAGAGATTATTCTGCCCATTCCGTCAAAACTCCAGCTCTGGATTTTAACCAAAATTTGGTAGTAACCTTTAACCTGCTTGAAGCCCTCCGCAGCAGTGGATTTTCCGGTCGCTTGGTCTATGCTTCAACGGCAGCCGTCTATGGGGAACCCCGACAAGTTCCCATTGACGAAGAGACAGCGACTCGACCGATTTCTCCTTACGGCGCAAGCAAGTTGGCTGCCGAGGAATACATTCATGTCTTTTCCCAGTGCTACGGCTTTCAAAGCGCGATCGCCCGGATCTTTTCTCTCTACGGGCCGAGGCAAAAAAAACAAGTTATATTTGATATTCTGTGTAAAACTCTACTTTCTGACAAGCCGATAGAGCTGTTTGGAGATGGGGGCGAAATGCGCGATTTCGTTCATGTCAAGGATGCCGCTCGCGCGCTGCTATGGTTGGCAGACAGAGCCGAAATCGGTGCGCCAATATTCAATGTTTGCTCTGCTAAAGGAATGACTATCCGCGACCTAGCCATCCTAATCGTTACCTTAGCCGATCGCAATCCCGATCGCATTGTGTTTACGGGCGATCGTAGAAGCGGCGATCCCATCCACTGGATTGGTTGCAATAAAAAATTACTCGGTACTGGCTTTTCCTTCGAGCGATCGCTCTCAGATGGACTATTAGAAACTTTAACATGGTTTCGTGGGGAGTAATAGTGAATTCCATTAATAATGAGACACTGTTCATCGAATTCACTATAATATCAACTCCTTAGATATTTTCTCCCCTTTTCTTATATCAAGTCCGGTTAAACACTTGTCATTGCGACCGGAGGAAAGCAATCGCTAAAACTACCGAGCTAAAAGAGATTGCTTCACTCCACTGCGTTCCGTTCGCAATGACATATTATAACTGATCCAACGGACTTGATATTACTTCCAGAAGCTAGTCATCCAATTAATAAATCCTCTTCAGAATAACGAATAACCTTGGGCTTGGTATTTTGATAAAATGCAGCCATGAGCAATAAAATACCAACTCTACCGATATACATAATCAAGATAATCACTAGCTTAGAAAATTGAGACAAACTATCCGTAATTCCCGTGGATAAACCGACGGTGCTAAAGGCAGAAACTACCTCAAAAAAGATGGCTAAAAACTCGATTTTTACAGAACTTATGCTCACTAAAACCGTGCCGCAAATAATTACAAATAGAGATGCAATAATTACTCCTACGGCCTTAATGAGTAAAAGATTGGGAATTTGCCGTTTATAACATAGGACTTCCTCTCGCTCTTGCAACGCGGCTCTGGTGGCACTGAGCAAAATTCTAAAGGTTGTGGTTTTAATTCCTCCCCCGGTACTGCCTGGACTAGCGCCAATGAACATTAAGGGAATGGTAATAAATAAGGAGGTGGTGGTCATTTTACCAATATCAATGCTATTAAATCCAGCAGTTCTCGTTGTCACAGATTGGAACCAAGCTGCTAAACATTTTTGCCATAAATTCAGCGATTCTAAGGTTGCCGGATTAGAAAATTCCGTCTGCAAAAATGCTAAGAAACCAAGAACAAAAAGGACGATATTGGTGCTGGTAACAATCTTAAAATGGAGAGAAAAAGTAAATCCTTGATTGCGTTTAACTACGCGCCGATAAAACCAAGTGTAGAGTTCCATTATGACTTGATAGCCAATGCCCCCAATAATAATTAAGGCGGTAACGATCGCCACTAATGGGGTGGAAGTAGCGTAGGACGAGAGACTATCACTAAATAAGCTAAATCCGGCATTGTTGAAGGCGCTAATGCTGTGGAAAATGGCGAACCATAGTCCTTGAGCATTGCCATAATCAGGTTGAAACACCCTGATTAATAAGAAAATTCCGGTAATCTCAAAAATTAAGGTCATGCCAATAATCGATCGCACCAACTGACCTACTCCTTCCATACCTTGAGTATCCAGGGATTGTTGAATGGCGAGTTTATCTCTCAATCCTAATTGTCGTCCCAACAGGAGCAGTAAAAAGGTGGTGGCAGTCATGTAGCCTAAACCACCGACTTGAAAGAGTAAGCATAGGAACAACTGCCCCCAAAAGGAATAGAATTGACCGACATCGACGATGGATAATCCGGTGACGCAGACGGAGGAGGTGGCAGTAAATAGGGCCTTCATCACATAATCCAGGGGCCCGTTAATGGTGGCGAATCCTTCTGGGGTAATGGCAAACGGTAACATTAACAATACTGTACCGATCGCAATGACGGCTAAAAAACCCAGACAAATGGTACGCGCAACACTCATGGGTTGTAGCGCTTCGCGCTAGGGAATAGGGAAAATCCCCCTGCTTTTTTAATGGGGTTTGGGGATATCGGAACGTGCTTCATAAAGCAAGGAGAGTGGAGTTAACGAGGTTGTCTCTGACGCTGTTTAATTTCCTCTAATGTCCCTGTGGGAATGGCCGCAATCAGTTGGCGGGTGTATTCTTGGGTGGGATAGTTGTAAATCTGCTCGGAGAAGCCAATTTCTTCTACTTTACCGCGATTCATGACCATGATGCGATCGCTCATAAACTTGACCACACTCAAATCATGGGAAATGAAAATATAGGTCAACTTAAACTCTTCTTGTAGCTCTTTCAATAGGTTCAAAACCTGAGCTTGCACCGACACATCCAACGCAGACACGGACTCATCACAAATAATAAACTTAGGATTCAGAGCCAGAGCGCGGGCAATACAGACTCGTTGGCGCTGTCCTCCGGAAAACTCATGGGGATAGCGGCTCATCCAACTCGGATCGAGACCGACTCTTTCTAGAAGATAACGTACGCGGTCGCGTCGTTCAGATCCAGATTCTAATTCCTGATGAATCACCAACGGTTCCATGACTGCATCACCAATGGACATCCTCGGATCTAGAGAGCTATAGGGGTCTTGAAACACAATCTGCATCTGTCGGCGAAAATAACGCAAGGCCTTGATACTTAAAGTTTGCAGTTGTTCGCCTTCAAAGGCAATCATGCCACCCATGGAGGGAACCAACTGGAGGAGTGTCCGTGCTAAGGTGGTTTTACCACAACCTGATTCTCCCACCAATCCCAATGTTTCCCCTGGATAGACTTGAAAGGATACTCCATTGACGGCCATGGTGTAGCGCTGAGTTTGTCCCCAAATCCCTTTACTGGGAAAACCTACCTTTAAGTCTTTCACCACCATTAGAGGAGATTGTTCATAGAGTTTTTCTAGGCGCTCTTCGATATCTTGGGGTTGAACTTCGGCCGTTTTGTCTAAAGTAACTATAGATTCTTGTTCGAGAAAATCGGCTACTGTGGGCAAATATTTTAAGTGTAAATCGGGTTGGGGGCGACAGGCTAACAGGCCTTGGGTGTAGGGATGTTGAGGACGGGAAAAAATATCGAGAACTGAGCCAGATTCCACGATTTTTCCTTGATACATGACCACGACGCTATCGGCAATTTCAGCAATAACGCCCAAGTCATGGGTAATAAAAATCAGGGACATGCCCCTGGCTTTTTGCAAATCGCGCAACAGATTCAGGATGGTCGCTTGCACGGTCACATCTAAGGCTGTGGTTGGTTCATCGGCAATCAGGAGGGTAGGATTGCAAGAAATGGCCATGGCAATCATGACCCGTTGCAGTTGGCCGCCAGAGAGTTCATGGGGATAGCGATCGAGGATGGCTTGTTTTTGACGATTGATCGAAGATTGCTGTTGGCGATCGCTCGTTACTTCTGGAAATTCCTCTGATATCTGTTGTTGTAAAATTTCATCCTTGGGTAGTAATTGCACTTCTTGCAAGAGGGCGATCGCCTGTCGTCTTGCTTCTGAAGGGGAAATTGATTGATGAAATCGTAGCGCTTCAACCAATTGAAATCCAATGGTATACACCGGATTTAAGGAACTCATCGGTTCCTGAAAAATCATCGAGATTTGACTCCCTCGATACTGTTGCATCTTTTGTGGAGAAAGGTCGCGTAAATTCAGGCGATCCTGTTCAGGGGGATGAAACCAAATTTCTCCACTCGCTATATTTCCTGGAGGTTGAGGAACCAGATCCATAATGGCTAGGGAAGTCACCGATTTTCCCGAGCCAGATTCTCCCACAATGCCTAGGGTTTGTCCTCGTTTAACCGAGAAAGTAATCCGATCGACCGCTTGAATCACTTTCTCATCCGTTTGGAATTGAACAGTGAGGTTACAAACATCTAATACCGAGTCATTCATGGAGATGGGGCTGCAATTAGGGTGATTTTCCAGTAAAGCCGCAAACTTACTGGTAAATACGGGCATTTTATCAAAATCCCTAGGGATTAGCTGGGATTAATGGCCCGTTGATTGGCTGCGATCGCTTCTGCATAGCGACCTAATTTTTGCAGAGCGACCCCTTTGTTAATCCAAGCATCCTGAAAATCGGGTTGCAGATCGGTGACTTGGTTCCAACTCTCTAGAGCATCTTCCCATCGATTTAGAGCGGCTAAGACAATACCTCGATGAAACCAGGCTTGTACATCATCAGCTTGCAGTGCCAGGGTTTGGTCAAAACAAGCGAGCGCCTCTTCAAACCGATTGAGTTTGACCCCTAAAACAATCCCTTTATTATGCCAAGTTTCGAGATCTTTTGGATTGAGTTCTATTGCTCTGTCCCAATTGGCGATCGCTTGTTCATAGTCTTCGAGATCAAAGAATACATTACCGCGATTGGCCCAAGCTAGATCGGCATCCGGGTTTAATTCTAGGGCATGGTCATAGGCTAAAATTGCCTCTTGATGTTGGCCTAAGTTCATCAGCGCATTTCCGCGATTAATGGCAGCGCGATAATGATTAGGGTCAAGTTCCAGAGTGCGATCGAAGGCTTCTAGGGCTTTTTGATCCTCTTCATCGAGTAATTGTTTACCGCGATCGAACCAAACTTGAGGATTATCCTCATCTAAAGAAATGGGTGGGTGTAGCTGTTCGCCAATCTCTTTCGCTACTTCTCCCAATTCACCACAACCCACTTCCCCTAACCGGATCAGGCGCTCTGCCAATTTTTCATTGGGTTCTGAATTTTGGGTGACCTTCTGGCCAAAGCGTTTTAACCAGGCTATCCATTGATCTTCTGAATACTCCTGCTGTAGGTTTTCCCAGTCTTTGAGAACTTGGCTTTTCCCTTGATGAATTCCCTCTAGAAAAGACATAAACCGCATTTCATAGTCCGTATCGGTTGGCCAAGTCGTAGCGGTATCGGCTAAGGAGCTAGGGGACGAAGACCATAAACCCTTGAACCACTGCCAAAGTTGCTCTAACCAGTGCTGAATTTTTCTGAACATCTCCCCCTCCTCTTGTTTTGTTACTGTTCCATTTAAAATTGATTAGGATCGATACTGAGTTCTCTGAGTTTAGCAAATGCGTGGTTTAGCCCATGCGGGATCGCACTCTTGCTGCATCTGATCTCGCTTCACCACCTCCTCCTCTGGGTCTTGAAACGGTTCCCCATTCTGAGTTAGGAAAGATAAGCTTAATTTTACTTGAAGATTGTAGAGAGCACAAAACGATACTCATGATCAAACTTGGGGATCATTCTACAGTATGACAGTATGAATGTTCTTAGTTTATCAATAATATCACAGAGATCGAAGTCTTTAATCTGCAATAAGCGCTCGCGACATTATAGGAGTGGCCTTAATGGTGTAGGTGGGTTCGCTCTCCTCCTGATAAGCGACCATAGGTAAAATCGATCGGGAAAAACCATTAGAAAGTATGGAGCTTTCGGAAATGTACCATGGGCAAAAATATTGCGGCGCAATTGTGCTACCCACTGAGGAGAGGTATGGGTTTTGCGTTTGACTTCTACGACAAGAGTGAGTTGACCGTTACGGTTCTCGACTGCCAAGTCCCAACCCGAATTAAGTTGAATTCCCATAATAGAGTGATTGAATGAACCAGCGATTTATTTTTTAATTGATATAAGCACCGGCAGGAGAGCTAAAGATCGAGCGATCGCCTCCCTTACCGGTGCTTAGAAAATTATGATTCTAATCTGCTCTATAGCAATGCTGTTTGGGTCTTAACAGGGGTTGAACTTCCGATTACCCATTACCAGCGCTCTTTAGAATAATCCCAAGGTCAGAGATTTATCGATGGGTAAAGCCGCTCCAATACCTAACCAGAGAGTAACCAGGGTTCCAAACAAGAAAACCGCAGTCGCGACGGGACGGCGGAAAGGATTTTGGAATTTGTTCACATTTTCGATAAAAGGAACCAGGATTAAGCCTAGGGGAATGGAAGCCATCATCAGAACGCCCAACAGTTTATTGGGAACTGTTCTCAGAATTTGGAATACAGGATAGAAGTACCACTCTGGCAGAATTTCCAGAGGAGTGGCAAAGGGATCGGCAGGTTCGCCGATAAAGGCAGGATCGAGTACCGCTAGGGCAACGATGCAGCCGAGGGTTCCCACAATTACGACCGGGAAAGTATACAACAGGTCATTGGGCCAGGCAGGTTCACCATAGTAATTATGGCCCATGCCTTGGGCGAGTTTTTCCCGGAGTTTGGGATCGGATAAGGCCGGTGGCTTTTGAATGGACATGGTTCAATCAATATAATGAATGGAACAATTATATAGAGGGAGTCGGCAGTGAAGCAGTCGGGATTTATCTCCCTATTTCCTAACGCTACGCACTTTACAAGGGGCCAGAGATTCCTTGCTTACGAATCATTAAGAAGTGAGCCAACATAAAGACGGCGATCGACCAAGGAAGGACGAAGATGTGTAGGCTATAGAAGCGGGTTAAGGTGGCTTGACCTACACTTTCACCGCCTCGCATTAGTTCAACTACAAGGTCTCCAACCACAGGAACAGCAGCAGGAACGCCACTTACAATTTTAACGGCCCAATATCCGACCTGATCCCAAGGCAGAGAATACCCGGTAACTCCGAAGGTTACGGTGATGACCGCTAGAACAACTCCGGTAACCCAAGTTAGCTCGCGGGGTTTTTTGAAGCCTCCGGTAAGGTACACTCGGAAGATGTGCAGAATCATCATCAGTACCATCATACTGGCAGACCAACGGTGGATGGAGCGGATTAACCATCCAAAGCTGACTTCATTCATGATGTATTGAATGGAGGTGAAGGCTTCAGCTACCGTGGGTTTGTAGTAGAAGGTCATGGCGAATCCAGTGGCAAACTGGATGAGGAAGCACACGAGGGTAATTCCACCGAGACAGTAGAAGATATTAACGTGAGGAGGGACGTATTTACTGGTGATGTCGTCGGAGATGCCTTGGATCTCCAGACGTTCTTGAAACCATTGAAAGGTTTTTGACTCTCTTACCTGCTTGGTAAACATGCGGTTAACGATCCTATGAAAGATTAATGCGCTCTTATAGAAATGTAACATAGCCAAAGTAATGATAAAACAGGTGATGGTAAAGCGAATTTTTTGGGTGGCGTGTTTTTTGGTGTTGTATGTGGCGATCGCCCTTGGGGGTTGGATCTCTCCAGCCTATGCTCTGACACAGGAACAGAAGCTCTACAACGAGGTGTGGCGCATTGTGAATCGGTCTTATTTAGATGAGACCTTTAATCATCAAAATTGGTGGTTTGTGCGCCAGAAAGCCCTGAAAAAGCCGCTCAAGAGTCGCGAAGAGACCTATGTGGCCATTGACCAAATGCTGAAGAGTTTGGGCGATCCTTTTACCCGCTTTTTGCCTCCCCAGTCCTATCGCAGCTTGCAGGTGACGACTTCAGGAGAGTTGAGTGGGGTGGGACTGCAGATTGCTTTAGATGCTCAAACCGGTCTGCTGACGGTGATTGCACCGATCGCCGGATCGCCAGCAGAAACCGCAGGACTTCAACCGCGCGATCGCATTATGGCTATTGATGGTATTCCGACTCGCGAGTTAACCATTGAAGAGGCAGCTAACCGGATGCGGGGACCGACTGGAACAGTAGTCACCTTAACCATTGAACGAGACCGCACAGAACAGCACAGGGTGGAGATTACCCGCGATCGTATTACGCTCAATCCCGTGATTTCGGACCTGCGATCGCTTGAGTCTGACTCTGGCTCCATTCCGATTGGCTATCTGCGCTTAACCCAGTTTAATGCCTATGCCTCCCAAGAACTGAGCCAGGCGATCGCTCATTTAGAAGAGCAAGGAGCCGCAGCATATATTCTGGATTTACGCAATAATCCAGGCGGATTATTAACCGCTGGCATTGAAATTGCTCGCCAATGGATCGATCGGGGTACGATTGTTTATGTGGTCAACCGTCAAGGGGTTTTGGAGAGCTTTGAGGCGACTGGAGGCGCACTAACCAACGATCCGCTGGTAGTTTTGGTCAATCATGGAACAGCCAGTGCTAGTGAAATTCTAGCGGGGGCACTCCAGGATAACCATCGCGCTCAATTACTGGGAGAAAAGACGTTTGGTAAGGGATTAATTCAATCCCTGTTTGATTTATCAGATGGCTCTGGGTTAGCCGTAACCATTGCCAAGTATGAAACCCCCGATCATCATGATATTAATCAGTTAGGCATTGAACCCGATCGAATCGTTCCTGCCCAGGCGATCGCCCGTCATCAAATCGCCACCGCTTCTGACTCCCAATATCAAGCTGCGCTAGAAGTGCTAGCCCAACAAACCCAAAGTTAAACTCTAAACTAGAGTCGATCGTGCGTACATCATCTGAAAAGTTTGGGTGCTTATCCATGGATAAACAAACCCTTTTAGACCTTTATCGTGGCGGGCAACGGGATTTTCGAGGTCTTGATTTAGCTGGGATTGATCTCAGTTACACCGATTTAAGTGGCATTGATTTAAGTCAGAGTAATCTGACCCGTGCCAATTTATTTTATGTGAATTTTTCCCATGCTAATCTTAGCCACACTAATCTTTCTTATGCAGATTTAAGTTGCGCTAATTTGTTTTTGGCGTTGCTCAGTGGCTCGAATTTAACGTTAGCCAATCTGAGTAGCGCTTCTTTATTTAATATTAATCTCAGCCATGCAGATTTGAGTGGGGCCAATCTGATTTTTGCTAATTTAGTACAAGCAGATTTGAATGGAACGTGTTTGCTTCAAGCTTCTTTAGCTCAGGCCAATTTAAGTGGGGCTAATTTAAGTGGCGCAGATTTAAGTCGAGCCAATGTGAGTGGGGCCAATCTCATTAAAGCCGATTTAAGTGACACGAATTTAAATCAGACCAATTTAGGCCGTTGTAATGCCGCCTATGCTATTTTTCGGGGTTCAGATTTGAGTGCAACGAATTTAACCGATACCCATTTGGTTCATGCAGAAGGCTTAGAGCAATCGTTAAATGAATCAGAAATCAGCCCCTATCAGTGGCAAGGATTACAGTTTTTTTCCCAAGTCGAATTAGACATTGCCCAAGCCCTACATCAACAAAAGGTCTTGTTTTATCCCCATGTGCGAACCATTTTAGAGGGAAAACCAGAGTCTCAACCTTATTTTCTGGTCATCGATGGTGGTAAATGTGGCATTCTTCAAATTGAAGAACAATCCTGCACTCTCGATCTTAAGCGCGATCGCCTGCTACAGCAATCTGGCATTGTTCTCATTGACTCCTACGTCATCGAACAATGCCAAAATAACCCCCAAGAAGTTGTCCAAGACTTTCTCGAGAGTCTCAGAACTCTAGATTAACCCTCATTAAGTGAAACCACCTCAACACTTCTATTGTAGTGACCCAGTTTCAGAGGTATGATTGACTCTTCAATCTGCTTTTTAATATGAACTTAACCTATGAAACGCCGTAAATTGTTAGCCTATACCACAACAGGAGCAGCTACTACCTTAGCCCTAGCAGCCTGTAGTGCCCAAACCACCACTTCACAAAACACTAGCACCCGTCCCACCAATAGCGCCCTCCCTAATATCCGCTGGAAAATGGCCACCAGTTGGCCAACCTCCCTCGATACCCTCTATGGGTCAGCTAAAATGGTTGCCGATAAAGTCGAAGCCATGACCGATGGGCGATTTATTATCGAAGTCTTTGCTGGTGGAGAAATTGTCCCTGGACTGCAAGTCTTGGATGCCGTGCAAGCGGGAACCGTTGAATGTGGCCATAGTGCCAGTTATTACTACATCGGTAAAAATCCAGCCCTCGTATTTGGAACCACCGTTCCCTTTGGCCTCAATGCCCAACAGCAAAATGCTTGGCTCTACTATGGTGGTGGTCAAGAAATGATGAATAAGCTCTATACAGATTTTAATGTAATTGCCTTTCCTGCCGGCAATAGTGGCGTACAAATGGGCGGCTGGTTTAAGCGTCAGGTGAATACCGTCGCCGACTTAAACGGTTTGAAAATGAGAATCCCTGGATTTGGGGGTAAAGTCCTAGCCAGTTTAGGCGTTAACGTACAGGTATTACCTGGAGGAGAAATCTTCCTCGCTTTAGAGCGGGGGGCTATTGATGCAGCCGAATGGGTTGGCCCCTATGATGATGAAAAATTGGGATTGAATAAGGCGGCCCAATATTATTATTATCCCGGTTGGTGGGAACCCGGTTCAACCTTTGAGTTACAGGTAAATATAGACCAGTGGAATCAATTGCCCAAAGAATATCAGGATGTTCTCAGGAGTGCGGCGGCTGATGCCAATATTCATTGTTTAGCTCGCTATGATACCCTCAATCCCCAAGCTCTCAAACGGCTTAAAGATCGGGGAACCCAATTACAACCCTTCAGCCCAGAAATTTTAACTGCTTGTCGCCAAGCAACTCAGGAGTTGCTTGCACAACAAGCCAGTGAAGAGCCTTCTTTTAAGGAAGTTTATGACTCTTGGAAACAGTTCCAAGCAGATATTTTTAGTTGGCACGCAGTGAGTGAGTTAGGTTACTCGAGTTTTGCCATTGGTCAGTCCTAATGAATAGACTTCTTGCATAAGTCAGGCAATAGGAAATAGACATCAGAATCCAGGATTTTTGGATTACGATTCATTGTCTGCTCAATCAGGCAAGAGTTCTAATACTTAGAGTAGATTTAAATAACTGTGAGAAAGGCGTTGTAGGGGCACATTTTTTTGCCCCTACTCATGACTCATACAGCACTTTGCTTGCGTTATGAAACACAAGCTTGAATCCTCTCTCTCCATTTACCACAACCCTATTCCCTATTCCCTATTCCCCAGCGCAAAGCGCTGTATAATGTTGCCAGGCTAGTTTAGCTGCGCCCACCATTCCCGCTTGATTGCCTAATTCAGCGACTAAAACCTGGAGTCCTTCGCGCGAAGTCGGTAGAACCCGCTGTTCAATTTCTGCTAGGGTAGCAGGGAGGAAGTAAGGGGCACTTTGACTAATTCCACCACCAAGAATAACTGCTTCTGGGGTTAAAATATAGATCAAATTGGCGATTCCTGCCCCTAAACGGTGACCGTAGTTTTCCCAAAAATCTAAGGCTTGTCGGTTCCCACTTTCGGCAAGGTGGCCAAGTTCTTGAGGTTCAAGATGCCCTTGACGGCGGATAGCAGGAATAGACACTTGTTGTTCTAAGGAGCCTCGGTTACCACTGTTGCAAGGATGGCCGTAGAGGTCAATGGTGATTAAGCCCAGTTCTCCGGCTGCGCCATGACGACCGGTAAATAATTTTCCATTTATGATGATAGCTCCCCCAACTCCGGTTCCGAGGGTGAGCAAGATCAGGTCTTGGAAGTTGCGGCCGGCTCCAATCCAGGATTCACCTAATCCAGCACAGTTTGCGTCATTAGCGAGGACAGTGGGTTTACCCGTTTTGCCTTCTAACCACGAGGCTAGGGGTACATCTTGCCAGTCACATAGGTTGATGGCAATGCGAGCAATTTTATCACTTTCGTCTACGGGGCCGGGGACTCCAACTCCCAAGCCTAAGGCGGTTTGCTCTGGGTCAAGTTCGGCAAGAGTTTGGAGTAGAGCAGTAAGGACGGCTTCTGGCGTTGCGGGTTGGGGGGTGGCAATGGTGAGAGTGTTTTGGCAACTGCCATCTTGAGTAAACCGGCCCAGTTTTATGCCGGTTCCGCCGATATCGATGCCGATGACTGTGGGTTGGTTCATGGTTGGGCATGGGTTGGAGGGGTAGGGAGATAAGGGAAGGGGCTGTTTCCTATTCCTTATTCCCTATTCCCTGTAGTTATCTGCCAGGATAGCGGAAGCCTCGGTTACGAAGTTGTTGCTGGACGTTGGGGCTGGGGGCGTAGCCATATCCCCAGTTTGCATCTTCTACATCTTGGATGATATTGGGAGTAACCACAATCACCACTTCTGCACGCTCAGAGTTCTTTTCCGTTCGACGGAACATGCGGCCGATAATGGGTAGGTCTCCAAGAATGGGTAGTTTAGAAACAGTTTCTCGTTCTTGGTCTTGAATGACTCCAGCAATCAAAAGGGTTTGACCATCACGCAGGCGAATTTTACCCGAACTTAACTCCCGTCTCGAAACCAATGCTACTTGTTGTTGCAGTCCATCTATAAGGATATTAAAAGTGCCTGTTGGGGTAGAGATACGAGGATTAATGGTCATGGTAATAAAGCCATTATCATCAATTCGATCTACGACAATTGGCATTAATAGACCTACATCTTCAAACTCAGTGTTAACTGTGGTGGTGGTAGTATTGGCATTAATAGTCGTTTCTTGTTCCACGTTAACAGGGATGCGGTCTGTGAGGTTAATAGTTGAAGTTTCCCCTTCTTGAATGGTAAGAGTTGGGTCAGTAAGGATCTTAGCAGTTCCTTCTTCAATATTCGCTTCCAGTTGCGCTAGGAACTGGTTGGGATATTGGAAAACTTGTGGCAGTTGGTAGGTGAGTTGGGCGGCTTGGCCAATAATAGCGGGTAAGCCGTTAACCGCTGCTCCGGTGGCAGCAGAAATAAGTTCTCCAGTGGGGTTAGTTAAGGCAGGAATGTTTCCGCCGCCTGGGACAAGTTGACTCAGTAGTCGGGGAACGCCATTGGCATCAAAGAATTGAGGAGCAATGGCTTGAGTCGCTGAGACTAAATCTTGGCCATTAATTAAGGGTTGAAATGTACCATCTAGAATTTGACTTAATAGGCGGGGGGTTCCTGCTGCATCAAAGAATTGAGGGGCAGATGCACCTTGGGTAACTTCGACTAAATCACTTTCTGGATCGAGAAGAGGTTGAAAGACTCCTCCTCCAATGGTCAGATCGTTAAAGTTTCTGGGAACACCATTCACATCAAAAAACACTGGTGATTGGTCTCCTGCTAGAGTTAAGTTACCTGAAGCGTCTCGCAACGGTTGTAAGGGGCCATTGGAAACCCCAGGGACATTTAATTCACTCAACAGTCGAGGTGTACCTGTGGAATCTAAGAAGAACTGTGCCCCAACACCGGCTGTGACGACATTTCCGTCAGGACTGCGTAAGGGCTGAAATTGCCCTCCACCAATAGTCAAGTCATTAAAGAGTCTCGGTTGACCTGTGGCATCAAAGAACCGAGGCGCGGGATCTGCTCCGGTTCCAGCAGAAATGAGAGAACCGTTAGGAGTGGTGAGGGCTGGAATTTGCCCTCCACCAAGTTGCAGCTCACTCAAGAGCCTAGGTTGACCAGTATTATCAAAAAATCGAGGGGCTTGAGTGCCAGCAGTGGGTGCAGTAACGAGATTATTAGTTTGATCGACTAAGGGTTGGAATGCGCCTCCCCCAACGGTGAGTTCGTTCAAACTGCGAGGAATCCCATTACGGTCATAGTACAAGGGTGGTGTTCCAGAAGCAGGGGATACCTGACGACCGGCAGCACCAGGAATCCCAACAGAACCGTCAAATCCAGTAACTCCGGCAGTCGTGGGCGAGCCACCAGGGGCGAAAACAGAACCGGGTCGGTTTTGCCCTGAGGGAACCAGTTGGCCGGTGGCGGGGTCGCGCACCAGTTGGGTTCCATTGGGGTTGATAAAGGGAGTGTTGCCCGCAAGGGGGTTGGCGACAACGGGACGACCAAACTGATTAGTGCGGGCTTGATCGGCTGTAGGTGGTCTTAAGCGTCCAAAGTTGGCGATGCCTCGACCGCCATTAACCACGAAGAAAGAATCCCCGGAACCAAAGGAAAAACTACTGTTAGAAAATTCTTCAGCATCAAGGTTAATGTCAATGACTTTGACATTGACGGAGACTTGACGGCGGCGTAGGTCTTGTTGGGAGAGCAAGCCGGTAGCAATTTCTACTTTGCGAGGGTCACCGACGAGGGTGATGGAGTTGAGACGCTCGTCGGCAATAATGGATAGGCCGCGCAGTAGGAGGGGACCGTTGGCTTCTTGAACGGTGAAATTTTCAATGCTAGTCGTTGTTTCTTCTGTTTCCCGTCGGTCTACCCCGTCGCCTTCCACTACGCGCGTGGTGTTGGTAACGACTCGTTGATAGTCTGCTCCTTGGGAGGCGAGGAGGGTGGCGGAGGCTTCGGCTTCGGCTTGGTTGAGGCGGAGAGTGCGGGTGATGACGGGACTTGATTCGAGAGGTAGGTTGGTCCCGACGAAAATAGTGCGGCCAACGCGGTTGGCTTGCAAGCCGCTCAGTTGCAGGACGCTGTTAAAGACGTTTTGCACGGGTTCATTTTCGATGTCGAGAGAAATAGTTGATCCTGCAACAGATGTGGAGGCTCCGGCTTGACCTTCGGGAATTTCACCCCCTCCTGCACTATCGGTGAAGGCGAGGTTCATGCCTGCAACCCGTGCGAGCAGGGCGAGAACATCGCGCACGGGGGCATCCCGGAGAACGAGACGGGGGACGTTTTCGGAGGAGCCGAGGTTGATGGTGCGCCCGGATGCGTCGATGGTGGATACGGAGATTTCACCGAGGGGTGGGGCGATCGCTCTTTGCCGGAAGGGAGGCGCGACACCTGTTCCGGGGGGTAGGCTGGGGATGCCGTTTTGCAAGCTTGGTAGGGGTACATTGTTGTTGGGAGCGCCCTGGGCAATGGGTTGGGGCGGCGTTTGAGCGACCGACTGGGGTGCAGGGGCCTGGGGTGCAGTGTTGGCAGTGGGTTTAGGGTCGTCTTGCTTGAGGGAGAGAATGAAGTTAGAGCCGTCTTGGATGCTGATGCGGCCGCTGAGACTACCTTGGTTACCGGTGACGGTGACGCGAACGCTGTTGCCATCTATGGAGTTGATGCGAACGGCGGCAATGCCTGGGGCGGGGTTGGCTTGCATGAATTCGCCGCTGGGAATGTTGAGCTGCATGTTTGAGATGTTGGCAACCCATTCGTTGCCGTTGGGCACGGCAAATATTTGGGGGCGATCGCCTTCTTGAGTATCTAGGATGACTTCAATTCCGTCATTCTTGGGGTTTAGGGAGACGTTGGTTATTCGGGTCGGAGCCGCCCAAGCCGAAGTATTGGCTACAATCACGGCGGCTCCACCGAGCAGTGCCCCACTTAGTCCAAATTGATACTTTTTCATTGCTCTCCTCACGCGATCGCTTTAGACACTGAAATTGAAGATAAACTGTATGCAAACCCCGTTTAAATGAGGGTCTGGTTACTTAAGCATAGATTATGGTTACTTATCATTCCCTAAGTGACCCTCAATCGTCAATAGTGTAAAGCAAATTTGTCAAGTGTGGGGGAATGAGGAGATGGGGGAGTGGGTAGATAAGGCAATAGGGGAATTTTCTATTCCCTATTGCCCTCATTTATTGGATTACGATATATACCGGACTTATACTATTTTTTTATGATCCCTAAATGTATGCCTGGAAAATCATATCGTCGGTTGTTTTCGTCCGGTGTGTTGTTAGCGATCGCGGTGGGCTTGATGAGCTGTCGAGCTAATTCAGACTCGACTGAAGATACGCTAGTGCGTTCCGCCCATAGTAGTTGGGTTGAGGAGAGCTTTCAAACGGAAGTGGTCAATATTGGTTTAGCCAAATTGGGTTACCCCATTGAGAGTCCAAAAACACTAGATTATCCAGCCATTTATCTATCTCTGGCAACTCAAGATCTCGATTATAGTGTGGTGTCTTACGATGCGGGTCATGAATCTTTATTTAATCAGGCTAATGGCAATAATGAGTTAGAGAAAGTTGGCAAAGTGATACCGCCCGGCTCTCAAGGCTATCACATGGATAAAAAAACGGCTGATGAATATGGGATTTCTAATATTGAACAGTTGAAAGATCCCAAAATTGCCAATCTCTTTGATACGGATGCCAATGGCAAAGCAAACTTAGTTGGATGTAATCCGGGTTGGGTTTGTGAATCGGTGATTAATCATCATCTCAAAGTTTATGGACTCGAGGATACGGTAGAACAAGAGCAGGGAAATTATACTTCACTTTTGGCGGATACCATAGATCGTTACGAGCAAGGAAAGCCTATTTTCTATTACGCTTATAATCCACATTGGATATTTGCTGTTTTGAAACCCGATCGAGAGGTGATGGCTTTAGAAGTTTCTTTCACCTCTTTACCTGAGCATATGGTAGGGATAATGGAAACGGATACGACGTTTGAGGGAAAAAATTTGGGATGGCCGGCTGTGGGGCAACGTTTTGTGGTAAATCGAAAGTTTGCATCTAAAAATTCGAGGGCTAAACGTTGGTTTGAATTGCTGAGTATTCCAGTAGCAGATATGAATGAAGTGAGTTTAAAAATTAAAGAGGGGGCTGATACTCCAGAAGATATTCGCCGTTTAGCTCAGGAATGGGTGAGTGAGAATCAAGCACAATTTGACGCTTGGTTGGCAGAGGCGAAAGAGGAATAGGGAATGGGAGACGCGGGGACACAAAGATAGACTATCCCTCTTCTGTCACTTTCCGAGTTCAATTAATAGGAAATTCGCTAATTATCCGGAAGGATAAAAGGATTTAAATGGATTAACGGTGTTTATCAATTTATTAAATCCTCGTAATAAATTAAGAACTCGGAACAACATATAACCACGGAACAATTGACCCGAACAAAAGGGTCGGCTAAATCAGTAAACGAAAATTTTTCAAGACCCTTTTCCAACCGCCAGAGCGCTCCCACTGTGAGTGGACAGAACAATTCACTTGAGCTTTAGCACGGGTTAAGGAGAGGGTATTTACTCACTAAGCTCGGGTTTGACATTGCTGTAATTGACGGTGCAATTCCTCCACAGAGGTTGCCGGTTTCTTGCAAGAAAGACCTTGGCAAACTAAGGCGATCGCTCCTTCGGGTAATTCGGGAACTTTCTGGATCAGAACAGTCGGTAAATATAACCCCCGTAGCTGCTCGAGTTGCCCCTCCACAATTCGCACTAGGGTACAATTACGATACCAGTCTAACGCTGCAAACAAGCTAGGACAGGCTTGAGGAGATTTCGATAGAATAGTGCTGAACGCCAGTAAACCTTGTTCCGCGCGATCGAAATAATCCAAATTTTCAGTTAACAAAAACAAGCGCACTAAATTCGCCATCGCAATGCCGTTGGCTGCGGGAGTTGCATTATCCAAATAGCTCCGTTCTTGGATAATTAAATCATCACTTTTGACACTGTTATAGTATCCGCCTAATTCTACACTCCAGAGCAATTCATCAAATTCCGCTTGAATCTGGATCGCTTTTTCCTGTAGATTGGGCAGTTCTAAACTCGGAGAACACCACAAACTCGCCTGCTGAATATCTAACAGAGCCTTAATCAACAGTGCATAATCTTCAGCTTGGGCTAAAACATCGGGTTCCCCCTCATAGTTGAGACGATGATAGCGACCCTTAACCCATTGATTCTCTAGAATAAAATTAGCTCCCTGAATAGCTAAATCCAGATAATCGGGACGTTGCCAAACTTTCGCGGCTGCGGCTAACCCAGATAATAGTAAACTATTCCAGGATAAGATCATTTTAGTATCGGTAACTGGTGGAATTCGTCCGGGCCAAGTTTGTTGTTTTGCTTCCTGATTATTGCGAGCAGGGGGGAATGTGGGGAGGGAGTCGCGATCGCTGCCATAGCGCAAAGTGAAAAGTTTACTTAATCCAGTTTCTAAGCGATCGGGAAGTTGCCCTTTTTGGGTGCGCTGCAATACAAGCTTACCTTCAAAGTTCCCGGATTCGGTAATATCAAACTGTTGCTGAAGGTCTTGAAATTCTTCTGGGGTGAGTTGACGCTCTAATATGCCATAGTCCCAGATATAAAAATCCCCTTCTTCCGGTTCTAAAGCTGTGGATGAGGTGAAATTATCGGCATCTTGAGCCGCCCAAAAATAGCCTTTGGGATCGGTCATTTCGCGCTTTAACCAGGTGACAGTGGTGGCGATCGCCCTTTCTATCGCCTTATCCTGTACCCCCGCATCCCACAAATGGGCTAGATATTCCATAATCTGACCATTATCGTAGAGCATCTTTTCAAAGTGGGGAACCGTCCAAGTCCCATCCACCGTATAGCGATGGAACCCTCCAGCTACCTGATCAAAAATGCCCCCCAGCACCAGGTCATAGCCCCTCTGAGCGCAGCTTTCCAGGGCATCGTAGGGGGGATCTATCGCGGTGAAACGGGTGGCTCTGAGGGCAGTTTCAGCGTAGGGAATCATGGGAAAATTGGGCCCCATATCCCGTGCCGTGAGGATACCGACGCTGGTTTGTAAGCCTTGGTGCAAGAGATCTTCGCCCAATTCTCCGGTTGCGGGGATAGTCGCTGCTTGGTGCAGAGCTTCGGCGATCGCCTGTTTGCGACTGGCTAATTTTTCCCGCTCCCGATCGTAAAACATTCGCAAGGCTTGTAACACTTGTAAAAATCCGGGCCGACCATACCGAGGTTCCACGGGAAAATAAGTGCCGCCATAAAAGGGAATACGATCGTCTGGAGTAAGGACAATATTTAAAGGCCATCCCCCTTGTCCCGTCATCATTTGCAACGCTTGCATATAAATACTATCCACATCGGGACGCTCTTCTCGATCCACTTTAATAGGCAGAAAATTAGCATTCATATATTCAGCAATTTCTGCATTACTAAAAGCTTCCCCTTCCATCACCGTACACCAATGACAGCTTGAATAGCCAATCGAGAGAAAAATCGGTTTATTGTCTTTTTTTGCCGTTTGGTGTGCTTCATCACACCATGGCCACCAGTCTATCGGATTTTCAGCATGTTTGCGGAGGTAGAGACTTCGGGATTGGGCCAAACGATTGGTCATTGATCTATGATGGGTGAAGATAACAATATCTTCTGCATTCTAATACTAATTCTCAGAAACTGTGCAATTCACGATTGACTGACAATTCGCTTAGAGCCAATTGCCTCTTCAGGGTAGCATCATCACGGCTGGGAACAACTCAAATTGAGACACAATTTTCTCTTCTAGAGATTCGATAAACTATGATAAAATCTATCCTAACTATTTTATTTTTCAATGCTCTAACTTTTCTAGCTTCCGTCAGTTGGGCTAATCCGGTGGATCAATTGCGCCCAGTTTATGAAAATATTTTACAAACCTATCCCCAGGAGTTGGAGCAAGCCCAGCAATTAGGCAACCCGTTGTTTGAATTAAGTGTACTCAATAAAGCAGCTATTGCCTATCAATATTTGGGTCAACTTGAGGAAGCTATACCTCTCTATAAGCGGGCACTTCGATTAGCCCGTCAATTACAAGATGAAGACCTTGAAGGGAGTATTCTTTGGAGTTTGGCTACTGCCCATAGTCAACTCGGAGATCCCTATGGTATTGACTTTTTAGAATCCCAGTTGCAAGCAGCCCGCACCCCTTCGGGCCGTAAAGTTATTCTCAAATATTTGAGCTTGGCTTATCTACAAGCCGTTGATTATGAAAAGGCGATTTTTCTGCGCCAAAATCACCTAGAAATTGTCCGTGAAATTGGCACCCAAACCGAAGAGATTGAAGTTCTAAATGATTTGGGATTAGCTTACTTTGCTAACCGCAACTATCGTCAAGCTATTGAAATCCAGGAAGAAGCCTTATCTTTAGCTAATTCTATTGGTGAATTTCAGCTTAAAGGGGATGTTTTGTTTCACCTGAGCATTAGTTACAGTTGGGCCAAACAACAGGAAAAAGCCTTAAAAACACTCGAGGAGCTTTTAGCCTTGGGGGAGGCAACGGATAATCTATTCCAAGTGAATCAAGCCTTGAACGGACTGAGTGAATATTATACGATTCAGGAAGACTATGAGCAAGCCATCTCCTTACAAGAAAAACGCTTAAATACTATTCGGGAACAAGGTAATTTTACAACTGAGTCTTTTGCCCTGCAAGATCTGAGTAGAGTTTACTACTGGTCAGGGAACTTAGAGCAGGCGATCGCCCTTCAGACTGAAGCTCTCGATATTCTAGACCAGGGATTTAAACAACGACAACAAGAGTCTCCCAATGCCACTGAATCCTTGGAATTTTCTCGTGTGGCTTCCCAAGCGATTGGTCAAGAAAAGCTGGGTTTTTTACTCCTGCAATCCCAACAATTAGAAGCCGCAAAATCTAGATTTTATAAAGCGATAGAAGGTTATGATAGCCAGCGAAAAGTGACGCTATCGAATCTGAGTTTTACCAACTTATCTGAAGATGAATTTAAAATATTTAGCTACGATCAATCTACGGATGTTTATCGCCTCTTACAGCAAATTGCAATTGAGCAAAATCAAATCCTTGAAGCCTTAGAGCTTTCGGAAGCGGGTCGGGCTAGAGCCTTGGTTGATTTGTTGGTGAGTAAATTAGGGACTAATCCCAATTCGATGGAGACTGAACCTCCAAATATAAACCAGATCAAGCAAATTGCTCAACGGGAGAAGACGACTTTAGTCACGTATACGGTGCAATATGAATACGGACGGTTTTATCAAAGTGGGCCGGGAGAATGGTTGACTTCTCATGCATCAGAAAGAAAAGCAACTCAATTATATGTTTGGGTAATTTCTCCCCAAGGAAATATTGAATTTCGCCAGGTTCCTCTGAATTTTGATTTAGATCAATTGGTGAAAAATGCACGGGATTTTATTACGTTAACGGGGTTATCCCGTCGCCACCTGCCTCCAGGAGAACCCTTGAAAGAATTGCATGAGTATTTGATTGAACCGATTGCTGATTTACTGCCCAACAATCCGCAGGAGCGCGTAACGTTTATTCCCCAAGACTCGTTGCTTTTAGTACCGTTTCCGGCTCTCCAGGATGGACAGGGAACTTACTTAGTCGAGAAACATACGTTGATGACTTCTCCTTCGATTCAAGTGTTAGATTTAACTCGTCAAAATCAACAGCGCAATCAAAATCAAGGCTCTAGCGTTAATCCTCCTTTAGTGGTGGGTAATCCCACGATGCCCGAAATTGAGTTAGAAGGGGGTAAAAGTACGCTGCAACTGGAGGATTTACCGGGAGCAGAACTTGAAGCAGAGGCGATCGCCACTTTACTCAATACAGAACCGTTAATTGGCGATCGAGCAACTAAAGCTGTGGTAGTCTCTCAAATGGAATCTAGTCCCACGATCCATTTGGCAACCCATGGACTGCTCAATGATCTAGGAGGATTTTTGAGTTCTTTAGCTCTAGCTCCAACCGCTGGCGATCCCGGTTTTCTCACGGCAAAAGAAATATCTCAACTCTCCCTGAGAGCAGAATTGGCAGTACTGAGCGCTTGTGATACAGGACGGGGCAACATTAACGGTGATGGTGTAATTGGACTCTCGCGAGCCTTTGTCAGTGCGGGAGCCGAAGGGGTATTAGTCTCCTTATGGGCAATTCCCGATGAACCCACCGTGACGGTGATGACTAACTTTTATCAACAAATGCAACAAAAACAAGATAAAGCCAGTGCCCTCCGTGAAGCCATGTTACTGACCCAAAAACAGTTCCCTGAACCTCGGAATTGGGCAGCATTTACCTTGATTGGAGTATCTGAATAAGATCGGAATTTTACCCCCATAGATCGTCTTCTGTTGCCAGTATTCTTGAGTGGTTAAAATGACTGAGGTTTCCCAAAATCAGCCTGGGTAGGAAAACTGACTTAAATTTGATATAACAGAAAGCAAGCGCCAAATTGCACAAACACTTGATTCTATAGGATTCATTTTGAATAGTAAACGTGGCGTAAGCCCCGGACTCCCTGGCTATTATGCACCAGTCTAATTCTCAAATCGTGACTCTTGCAGAGGAGCGGTGGATTGATTATCATCCTCTAACTCTAGAGCCTCAGATGCTATTGTCAGAGGCGATCGCCCACTGGCAACTCTATCAGCAGTCTCAAACTGGGCAAGTTCAGCCTTCCTTAGCATTAGTTGTTAAACAGCAACAGTTAGTTGGCCGCGTGCATTTGTCTCGTTTTTTACCTTATCTTACTTCGCCAGAGAGTGCTGAGAAGATGACTGTTGAGCAAGTCATGCAACCGGAAGGTATTACCCTAGAAATTACTGAGTGGGAAATGTTCAGCACTCAGGATAAGCTTGCAACCCTCCTTGAATTTGTCGAGCATCATCAACTGACTTCTCTTCCTTTAGTCTCCTCAACTCATGAATTAATTGGTCTAGTTCATCTGTCAACTTTATTACAAAATCTGAGTAACGATCGCGGGACACAACAAACTCGACCCTCTCAGACAACTTTCGATCAAACCTTTGCCCAGGCGGTCATTGGTATGGCTCATATTGACCTAGAAGGAAACTTTATTCAAGTCAATCAGAAATTTTGTGATTTAGTCGGGTATTGCAGTTCAGGCTTGATTAATCACTCTTTTTTTGAACTCATGGTTCCTCAAAATCTCCAGAGTTTAGAAAATCACAATTACCAAGACGTTACTCGCCGTTACTTAGATCGACTTCTCAATGGCACATTACCGTTTATTAACATTGAAAACAATTATTTCACCCAAACTGGACTACAAAATTGGGTAAATATAATGATATCTTTAGTGCGTAATCCATCTGGAGAACCCGCATACTTTCTCAGTGTTATCCAAGATATTAGCGATCGCAAACTTTTAGAACAAAAGTTACATACTTCCGAAGCAGAACTGCGATCGGTTTTTGCGGCGATGACTGAGATCGTCTTAGTGATGGATCGGGAAGCAGAAATGATCAAACTTTCTCCCACTTGTCCAGCCATATATCAGCAAGACGGCTACGATCTCATTGGAGAAACCATTAATCAAATTATTTACGGAGATTATCGTTCGGAATTGATGCAACATTTACAAAATGTCATCCATCAGAAAAAAAGCCTTAATTTTGAATACTATTTAATCCTCCCTCAACAGACGTTTTGGTTTTTAGCGACTCTCTCTCCTATGCCAGATAAAAAAGTTATTTTAGTCGCTCGCGATATCACGGAAAGAAAACAAAATGAAGAACAACTCAGACTGCTCAAGAGATCCGTAGAAATCTCGGATGACGGCATCATTATTAGTGACGCTCAACAAGCCGATATACCGATTATTTATGTTAATCCTGCCTTTGAAAAAATTACGGGCTATTCACCCCAAGAAGTCATAGGACAAGGACTGTTGCGGTTCTATAAAAACAAATTTTATCAACATCCCTATGAATCCATAAAAAGACACATTCGTCAAGGCAAAAACTTTCAGTTTAGTTGTCCAAGCTATCGTCAAGATAATCAGCTTTTCTGGAGTCACTTATCGTTGTCTCCCTTACGAGATAGAACCGGAGAACTGACTCATTATGTCATCCTTCAGTCTGATATTACAGAGCGCATCTCAGCAGAACAAGCCTTGAAAAAGAGTGAAAAACGCTGGCAACTTGCACTCAAAAGTAATAATGATGGCATCTATGACTGGGATTTGGAAAATAATCGGATCTTTTATTCTGCTCGATGGAAAGAAATGTTGGGATTTTCGGAGTCAGAAATTAGTGATAAACCCAGCGAATGGATGACCCGTTTACATCCGGATGACTTTGAACAAGTGATGTTTACCAATCTTCGATATCAGCACAGTCAAAATAATCCTTTATTTACGATTGAATATCGAATGCGCTGTAAAGATGGTCGCTATAAGTGGATTTTAGATCGAGGTCAGATCTTGTATGATAATCAGGGGGAAGAAATTCGGATTATTGGATCATACACTGATATTACAGAGCGAAAAGAATCTGAAGAAAAACTGAGAGAATCTCAGAAGCGCTTGGAGTTTTTAGTCGATCAAACGCCTTTAGGTGTGATTGAATGGTCGGTTGATTGGAATATTGTAGAATGGAATAAAGCGGCTGAACGTATTTTTGGTTATCGTCGCCTAGATGTCTTATCTTCTCCCCATAGCTTTGAAATCTTATTTTCTGATACTCAAAAGAACAAAGTTTATGAGTTAATGCAAGCCTTGGAATCGGAAGAAGATACCACCTATGCCATTTGTGATAATATCAGGGACTCCGGGGAAAAAATTGTCTGTGAATGGTATAATACCGTGTTAATGGATAGACAAAATCATGTGATCGGATATGCTTCCATGATTGCGGATATTACCGTGCGAAAGGAAGCAGAAGTTGCTTTAATTCAGGCTAAAGAAGCTGCTGAATCCGCCAACCAAGCCAAAAGCAACTTTTTAGCTAATATGAGCCATGAGTTAAGAACACCATTAAATGCAATTTTAGGATTTACTCAGTTAATTGACCGCAGTTCTAACCTGGACTCTGTCCATCGCGAGCAATTGGGGATCATTAATCGTAGTGGTGAGCATTTATTATCCTTGATTAATGATATTTTAGAAATGTCGAAAATTGAGGCCGGCAAGATCACACTTAATGAGAGTGAATTTAATTTATGGATGCTGTTAGATACCCTCAAAGAAATGCTACAAATCAAAGCAGAAAGTAAAGGGTTAAGTTTGGCTTTGGTGTGTAGTCCCCAAGTACCAGAATATGTGGAAGGAGATGAAAGTAAATTACGTCAAGTTTTGTTAAATCTTTTAGGCAATGCCATTAAATTTACAGAACAAGGAGGAGTCAAATTATCCATTTCGGCGATCGCTGCCCCAGAAAACAACACCCTTAGACTCGCCTTTGAAGTGAGCGATACGGGGCCGGGAATTGCCCAAGAAGACCTAGACACTTTATTTGAACCCTTTGTGCAAACCGCAGTCGGCCGACAATCTCAACAAGGAACCGGTCTCGGATTACCTATCAGTCGTCAGTTTGTACAATTAATGGGAGGAGATATTCAAGTGTCCTCTCAAGTGGATGTCGGCACTCAATTTACCTTTGATTTGCCTCTCGAAGAAGTCTTACATCAACCTCAAACAATCAGAAGCTCCAGTCGAGTGATTCATTTAGCCCCCAATCAACCTAACTACCGAATTTTAGTCGTTGATGACTCATTAGATAATCGCCTGCTTTTAGACTCCTTATTAAACAGTGTCGGCTTCGAGGTCAAACAAGCCAGCAATGGAGAAGAGGCTATTTCCATTTGGGAAACCTGGAATCCCCATTTGATCTGGATGGATATTCGGATGTCTGTTATGGATGGACTTCAAGCCACTCAATACATTAAATCCCATCCCCAAGGTCAATCCACTCGAGTTATTGCTCTAACTGCAAGTGCCTTTACGGAAGAACGCGAACAAATCCTGGCTGTAGGGTGCGATGATTTTCTCAGTAAACCTTTCCAAGATCAAGAGTTATTTGAGAAAATGACCCAACATTTAGGGGTCACCTATGTCTGTGATTATCTCGATCCGGCTTTGCCATTATCGCCCTCAATCTCTAATTCCCTAGAATTGGTAGGTGAGGCTTCTATCAATTGGGAGTTGATGCCCAAACCCTGGTTACACAATCTCTACCAAGCTGCCTTAGAAGCTGATGCTGAACTGATTTTAGAGTTGATCGAAAAAATTCCCAACGATCAAAGAAATCTAGCAAAACATTTAAATGATTTAGTCGATAATTTTGAATTTGAAGCGATCACTCAAAACTTAAATTCAGTGTTATATTAAATCTAGATAATAAGTCACAATCAATAATAGTAGCGAAGCTTATGCTTGAATCTCTTTCAGGAAAATACAATATATTGCTGGTTGATGACACCCCAGAAAATTTACGTCTTCTGTCGGATTTGCTCAGTCAGCAGGGCTATAAAGTTCGCAGTGTTATGAATGGCAGAACAGCTATTAAAGCATCTCAAGCTAAACCTCCTGACTTGATCTTACTGGATATTAATATGCCCCAAATGAATGGTTATCAAGTCTGTCAGGAACTCAAAACCCTCGACCGAACTCAAGAAATACCGATTATATTTATCAGCGCATTAAATGAAGTGTTCGACAAAGTAAAAGCCTTTAGAGTAGGGGGATGTGACTATATCAGTAAACCCTTTCAAATCGAAGAAGTTTTAGCCCGCGTCAAGCATCAATTACAACTGAAAGCTGCCCAAACCCAACTTAAAGATTTAAACTTACAACTAGAAGCACGAGTTCAAGAACGCACCCAAGAACTCCAAACTACCAATCAAGTCTTAACCCAAGAAATTCAAGAACGCAAGCGAATTCAGCAAAAACTTCTGGATATGGCCCTGCATGATTCCTTAACCGGGTTGCCCAACAGGGCTCTATTTATGGAACGACTAGAATCAGTTATTCAAAAGCTCAAAGTTAGTGCGGATGAATCCTTTGCTGTCCTCTTTTTAGATTGCGATCGCTTTAAAGTGATCAATGATTCCCTTGGCCACCTCGTGGGCGATCAATTGCTCAAGGCGATCGCTAAACGCATTAACTCTCTCCTTGACGCAAACATGCTCCTCGCTCGCCTAGGAGGAGACGAATTTACCATCCTCGTAGAATCTTGTGCCAACCTAGAAGATACCAAAAAACTGGCAGCAACCATCCTCAATAGCCTCTCCTATTCCTTTCAACTCGAACTTCACGAAGTCTTTATCAACGCCAGCATTGGTATTGTCCTCAGTCATCCCGACTATCACAAACCCGAATACGTCCTTCGGGATGCCGACACTGCCATGTACAAAGCCAAATCCATGGGTAAAGGACAATACCATGTCTTTGACCCCACCATGCACCAACTCGCCCTTAAACGACTCACCCTAGAAACCGAACTCCGCAAAGCCATAGAACACCAAGAATTCCTCGTTCACTACCAACCCATTATCAACCTGCAAACCGGCAAAATCAGTGGATTTGAAGCCCTTGTACGCTGGCAACATCCCCAAAGAGGACTCGTCAGTCCAGCAGACTTTATCCCCGTTTGCGAAGAAACCGGATTGATCAACGATATTGGCTATTGGGTCTTCCAGCAAGCCTGCAATCAACTCAAAATCTGGCAACAAACCCTCAAAAACGACAGCCTCAAAATCAGCATTAACCTTTCCGTCCGTCAATTCTCCCAAATGAACCTGATGGAAAAAGTCCTCGAAACTATTGCTAAAACCCAGGTTGTCCCCCAATCCTTAACCATGGAGATTACCGAAAGCGCCCTGATTGAAAACCCTGTACATGCTCGCACTCTCCTCCATCAAATCCGAGATCAAAACATTCACATTTCCCTAGATGACTTTGGTACAGGCTACTCTTCCCTCTCCTATCTCCATACCCTACCCATCGATATCCTCAAAATCGATCGCTCCTTTATCAACACTCTCAGTCAAGATCCATTAGATCTCGGTCTCATTCCCCCCATCATCCAAATCAGCCAAACCCTGAACATGCAAGTGGTTGCCGAAGGGATAGAAACCCCAAAACAATTGGAAATCCTCAGACAGCTCAACTGTGATTTTGGCCAAGGCTATTGGTTTGCCAAACCTCTGAACATCAGAGAAGCCACTGCCCTCCTGCAATCCAATCCCCAATGGTAAAATTAGGATAAGCTAGAACCGTAATCATGCCCCCTCATTCCTAGCGTGAATTCCCTAAAAGCATGTCCAGATCTTCCTTCTTACCCATTCTTTTAGTCACTCCGTTATGCGCCTCAAGTGCGATCGCCATCGGAGTAACCGCATGGGTGTATTCAAGAACTGGACTCCCCATCCCTCCCGTCATCGGCTTCATCTGGATCGTCTTACTCTTAACGACAACTTTGGGAATTAAAAGCGCCTATAGTCTTCACCGTCAACTTCGCCAGAAATCTCAAACACTCCCTGAAAGCGAGCCAACCGAACAACCCTTCCTAAACTATCAGCTCCCCGATCCCTCTCCTAACCTCCTTCTAGCCCTAGAACAGGCCTTAAATACAACCTCTGACTTCTCCAGTGCCCTGCACCTGATCCTAGAGCAAATTTGTCAACTGACGGGTTGGAGTTATGCAGAAGCCTGGATTCCCACTGCTGACAAAAGTGCCCTCCAATGTAGTCCCATCTGGTATAAAAATTCCCAAACTCTTTCCCCAGAGCAGATGAGTGCGCTACAAGACTTCCGCCACTACACCGAAGGACTCATCCTCCTACCTGACGAAGATATCCCTGGACGAGTCTGGTATAGCAACAAACCTCAGTGGTTTGGTAACCTTGCCCAAGACAACGATATTTTTTCCAGGGGAACTCTAGCTCATAAAGTTGATCTAGGGGCTGCCTTTGGGCTACCCATCCCCATCCCCGCCGAAGAATCCTTAACCCCTAACCTAATTCCGAGACGTTCAGCCAGCTTGGGGATTTTAGTCTTCTTTACCCATTATTCTTCCGTTCAAGATCAATACTGGGTACAACAACTCTCCTATCGCGCCCTTGACTTTGGTCGAATTCTGCATCAAAAACAAGTGACCACAGAATTTAAAACGCTCTTTAGTGCGATCTCCGATCTGATTCTGATCTTTGATGCCCAAGGCTACATTGTCAATATTGCACCCACTACCCCCAAACCCCTCTACCAGATGCCATCAGAGTTGATTGGTAAAAGTGTACAAGACATCTTTGAACCCGAGCAATCCACAACCTTTATCCATTTGATCTGGCAAAGCCTCAATACTCAAACAACCCTACAAACAGAATATCAACTCACCATAGAGGATCAGAGTTTTTGGTTTGCTGCTACCATTGCCCCCATTACGGATGTGTCTGGAATGGGAGATTCTGTGATTTGGATTGCCCGTGATATTACGGAGCGTAAAGAGGCAATGGAAGCCCTCTCTGCGGCTAAGGAAGCCGCAGAAAATGCGAATCAGGCCAAAAGTACTTTTTTAGCCAAAATGAGCCATGAACTGCGTACTCCTCTCAACGCTATTCTAGGCTTTACTCAGGTGATGATCCGCCATCTGAGCGATACGTCTTCCTCTGTAACTCCAGCTCAAATTGAAGAGCATTTTGGTTATCTGAAAGTGATTCATCATAGTGGCGAACATCTATTAGATCTGATTAACGATTTGTTGAATTGGTCAAAAATAGAGGCCGGAAAAATGGAACTCCATCAGAATCGCTTTAATCTGTACGATATGCTCAGTAGCCTCTATCAAATGTTCAAGCTCAAAGCAGAGCATCAAGGATTAAGTCTATCTTTTGATGTTTCTGCCAAGGTTCCCCCTTTTATTGAAGCGGATTCGGGGAAATTACGCCAAGTTTTTATTAATTTATTAGGAAATGCCTTAAAGTTTACCCCCCAAGGGGGAATTCAAGTTCAGGTTGATTGTGCTAATCACTGGTCAGAAAATAATGCGACTTTAATCTGTGAAGTTCAGGATACCGGAATTGGGATTGCCCCCAATGAATTGTCTCGCTTGTTTGAACCGTTTGTGCAAAGTGCGAGCGATCGCGGGTTTCAAGAAGGTACAGGTTTAGGCTTACCCATTAGTCAACAAGTTGTAGAACTAATGGGAGGTAAGCTAATGGTAGAATCAGAGGTAGGTAAAGGGAGTAAGTTCCAGTTTACCTTACCCGTAAAGCTAGACGTTGGTTCTCAGCCTACTCTGACTTCAGAATCAAGGCAATATACTATACCAGCGGATCTAAAACTCCTAAATGCTCCGTTAGCCATTAAACCGCAAGACGTTGAACCGGAAGATCTCAGCTATGTTCAGTCCTCAGATTGGGTCAAACTTCAACAGGCAACCCTAGCTGCGGAAGAGGAATTACTGCTCAAACTGATTGACGAAGTTTTTCCCTCTAATTCGCGAATGCGAGAGTGTCTCACAGAATGGGTTCATGATTTTCAATTCGATCGAGTGCATCAATTAATTAGTGAGAAACTCTCTGAAAAGGTTAATTGATGATGAAACTGGGCCACATAACTCATAAGATCAAGAAAGGGTGGGAACGAATTCGATCGGGGCGTATCCGACACAAAATTGGATCGGGTTATGCATTCGCTATTGGTACGGGCTTGGCGGGTTCGTTGATCGGGTTGGTCGTGGCTGATTATTATCAAGGACAGGGTATTGTCCAATTAGCGGATGCCAATATTCAAGCTCAATTGTTGGTTCACTTTCAGGTGGAGATCGAACGAGCGGAACGATTGGGCGTTGTGCTAGGGACAGTCGTTGGCGATCGCCAAGCTTCACAATTGTATCAAAAGAAGCTTGATGATAACCTGGTTGAGATCAAAGCGACCCAAGAAGATCTACAAACTTTTATCACAGGAAATCCAGCCTGGTTAGCCATTTCTGTAGACACCTTCGAGCCATTTCTAGATCGCTATACTCAAGCCTTAGTTGAATATAGCGATCGTATCCAACAGATTATTAATCAACCGAATATTGGCTTAGAAGAACAGCAAAATCAACTCAGATCCCTGGTGCTATCCGAGAGACAACGAGAATTAGACCAATTAGGGGCAACTCTCGATCAAATCCTAGCCACAGCTCAACAACAAGCTCGACAAGCAGAAGTCGAGTTGGAAAATGCCCAAGGTCTAGAAAAAGGTATCATTATTTTCAGTAGTTTATTCGCTGTAGCGATCGCCGGTTGGATTGCCCTGGGCACAACCGAAGATATTATCGGCCCCCTAGAACAACTCACCGACCTAGCTGCCACCGTTACCGAAGAAGAAAATTGGCAACTGCGAATGCCCATCAGTACCCAAGACGAAATCGCCTCTTTAAGTAAAACTCTCAACTCCCTCATGGAACGAGTTCACCAACGTACCGATCAGCTCTTGGAAGCCAAAGAATCCGCAGAACGGGCTAATCAAGCTAAAAGCACATTCCTAGCCAAAATGAGCCATGAATTGCGTACCCCTCTACATGCCATTCTCGGATTTACGCAAATTATGGTCAAGGACAATACTTTAACCGATAAACACCAGGAACAACTCCAGATCATCTACAGCAGTAGCCAACATTTGCTCGGCCTAATTAATGACATTTTAGATTTATCCAAAATCGAAGCTGGAAAATCCGAACTTTTACCCCAAGACTTTAATTTACTCACCTTCGTTCATCATTTAGAAAGCATGGTAGAGTTCAAAGCCAAAAAGAAAGGCCTCCATCTGAGCATGGAAGTGCAAGAAAATGTTCCCCAGTCCCTCTACACCGACGAACAAAAACTGCGCCAAATCTTACTTAATTTACTCAGTAATGCCATCAAATTCACCCGTCAAGGCAATGTTTCCCTAACCATCACGGTTGCGGATCGACCCGACACTCTACAATTTACCGTCACCGATACCGGTATCGGTATAGCCAGCGAAGAATTAGACCAACTCTTTCAGCCCTTTGAACAAACCCAAAGTGGCAAACAATCTCAGGAAGGCACTGGACTCGGATTAACCATTAGCCAACAGTTAGTCAATCTTCTGGGTGGAGCGCTGAGTGTATCGAGTGAAGTCAACCAAGGGAGTATGTTTACCTTTGACCTACCCCTGCTCCCTGTCCCAAGAGAAGCAGAAGCGCTATCTGAGGTTGAGCGTAGGGTGACTGGAATTGCCTCCACAGAGAAAACCTACCGTATTTTAGTGGTCGATGATAAATGGGAAAACCGTGAAATTCTCCGCTCTTTACTCACCCCTTTGGGGTTTGAAGTGCTAGAAGCCACCCAAGGGGAAGAAGCCCTGACTCTCTGGGAACAAGAAACAATCAATCTGATTTTAACGGATATTCGGATGCCGGTCCGGGATGGTTATAGCATGACAATCAGTATCCGTGAACGAGAACAACAACGTGGTATTCCCCATGTACCGATCATTGTCACCACTGCCAGTACCTTTGAAGAAGAGCGCCAACAGATGTTAGCCACAGGATGTAATGACTTAGTGCATAAACCCTTTCTCGAAGCCGTGATTTTAGAGAAAATTGCCCAGTATTTAGAATTGGAATATACTTATGAATCAGAATCTGAACGCGATCGCCTCAACAATCAGCCCTATGATTCCCTCAATGATACCGAAGATTATCCTCTCTCTAAACCCCCTCCCCTTTCCTCTGAAAACCCCAGATCCCTTCTCTCAGATGCCATGGCTCAACAGCCCATAGAATGGATTGCCGCCTTACAGAAAGCAGCCACTGAAGCCGATGCCGATCTGATGTTGCCCTTGATCGACCAACTGTCAACCTCTCAATTACAATTAAGACAACAGTTAGTTGCTTGGGTTGATAATTTCCAGTTTGAAGTAATTTGTGAGATAACAGAAGAGTGCATTCTCCAAGAAAGTAACCAGTTTATTGCTCGCTAATTTATACAGTTTTTCAAGTTCATCGTGCCGCCTAACTTCCTTGCCCTCCAATGAATCACCCTACTGATCATCCAGAACCCGCCAATATTTTGCTAATTGATGATATGCCCAACAATCTCCGCTTGCTGTCGAGTTTGTTAACCAAGCAAGGGTATAAAGTCAGAAGTGTGATTAATGGAGCCATGGGATTAAAAGCAGCTCAAGCTAAACCACCCGATTTAATTTTACTCGATATTAATATGCCCGATCTCAATGGCTATGAAGTGTGTACAAAACTCAAAGCCCATGAAGTGACTCAGGAAATACCGGTAATTTTTTTGAGTGCCCTGGATGATGTTCTTGATAAGGTCAAAGCCTTCCGTGTCGGTGGATCGGATTATATTACTAAACCCTTTCAAATTGAAGAAGTGATTGTGCGGGTACAAAATCAGCTACAGCTTCGCAAAGCCCAACAAATGCTGGCCGAGCAGAATGTGGTTTTAGAGCAGGAAATCTGCGATCGCAAAAAAATTCAGAGTTCCCTGGAAGAGCGCGAAATGCAGCTCAAACAACAAACCGAACGATTAGAAGCTGCTTTGACCAAAATACAAAACACTCAATTGCAACTGATTCAAAGTGAAAAAATGGCAAGTTTGGGACAGCTTGTTGCCGGAATTGCCCATGAAATAAATAATCCAATTAGCTTCATTTACGGTAATGTTCATTATGTGAATGATTATTTGGATAATTTAGTCAGTACGATTAAAATGTATCAAAAAAATTATCCAAATCCGACTGAGAATATTAAAGACTTTACGGAAGATATTGATCTGGATTTTGTTATTGATGATCTCAAGAGTATGATGGATTCTATGAAAACCGGTGTAGAAAGAATTCATGCTATTGTTTTGGGGTTGCGGACGTTTTCTCGACTCGATGAAGCAGACATTAAATCTGTAGATTTACATGAAGGAATTGAGAGTACCTTATTGATTGTGCAACATCGATTGCAAGAGACAGATCGTCATCCTCCTATTCAAGTGCTTAAACACTATGGTGAATTACCTAGTGTTACCTGCTATTCCGGGCAAATTCATCAAGTTTTTCTTCATCTGATCGAAAATGCCATTGATGCGATAGAAGATAAAAGTTTTGATCCCTCATTTTCTGAGGACTTCATTCCAACGATAGAAATTCATACAGAATCTACTGACGATCGTCAAGTCATCGTTTGTTTCCAAGATAATGGAGTTGGCATTATTGATGATATAAAAAACCAAATTTTTAATCCATTTTTTACTACTAAATCTGTGGGACAAGGCAGTGGATTAGGTCTTTCTATTTGTTATCAAATTATTGTAGAGCAACATCAAGGGCAACTGACTTATTCTGCATTACCTGAGGGGGGCAGTCAATTTACCATTCAAATCCCTGTTCATCGGGAAGAAGCAAGTTAAGTTAAACTCTAAATTTAAAATTTATTCAAGCCTTTCAACCAATGGGGTGAGTTCCAGGATAAACGGCATGAATAGAGCGACTTCCAGAGTGGGGTAGACTACGTTGATAGGATGCTTCTGTAGGTTGTCCCCAACCGAGTTGCAACACTATCTCTAAATAGGAAGGATTTTCCCATTTGTAAATGAGGGCCCATTGGGTGCGCTGGGAAATCGGCTCAATATCTTGATGGGTAATCTTTTGATATCGGCGACCATCAGCAATAAAGATATCCATAGCAACTGTTACTTGATGCCAAAAATTGAGAATGTTAGATTTGGCCTGTTGCAGGATATCTAAATCTTGGGGTAAGGCAATCAGTTGGTCGTGAATTGTTGGATAGTGCAACGTTTGTTGATGAATGAGGATTTCTTGCCAGATAATTCCTGAAACTTGGTACTCTCTCTGATACTGATGAATGGTGGATTGAAAATCTTTGTAGGCAATAAAGTTCTGAACCCCTTCAACAGCTACAAATTGGTCAATAATGGGATGACCAGAGAGCTGGCTATTTAGATTTAGACGCTCTCCTCTCATACAAGCTTGACGCTCTTGGGCCAATATGGCAATTAAATCTTCAGTGCTGTAAACCTTGGACATAGCAAAGGAGTTTATTGGCCATAAGTTCATGGAGGTTTTGTTGGTGGTATTGGGCGACCTCTTGGGAAGGCTAAGAGGTGGAGATAAAAAGGAGACAAGGTTAAAGGCTAGACTTACTGAGTTAATTCCGTAACAGTTTGCTGAAGTTGAGCGATCGCCTGTAACTGCCGATCGTTGGTTGATTGAATCCCCACAATTCCCTGTTGGAGTTGCTCTATTTTCTCCCGATATTGGGCTAATTGGTCTTGCAGGGGTTGGAGCATCTGCTCATAAACCCCAAGTTTACCTCTGGCTTCAACCCACTGTTGCTCTTGTTGAGCGAAGGTTTCTTCCAACTGCTTAATTTCATTGCGCTTTGTTTCTTGAGCGGACATTTGGCTATTGACCAATTCCTGAGCTTGCCCAATCGCCGCCTGGATCTGGCTAATTTCCGCTTCCATCCGTTGCACTTGTTCGCTTTGCAAGTGCCGTTGGCTCTCAGCCGCTTCTAGAACTGGCCCAAAATCGAGCAGTCCCTCCTGTCCCGGTTCGGCTGGATAGCCTTGCCGTTGGCGAAGAATACTTTCATGGACTTTAAACACAAATTCTCGTTCAGCTAAATTCCGGCGAGAACCCACCAGCGATTCATTCAAGAAATCATAACTTTCTTGCTCACTTGATAATTCCGTTTCTAAACTGAGGCGATCGTATTCACTTGCTTGTTCAATCTTCTGCTTAAGTTCCTCGATCGCCTCTAACTGATACCCTAATTCCTCTTCCTGATCCTTCACAAACCCCGAGGCGCGTTTCAAGTCTTCTTCCAATTGGCCAACCTGTTGTTGTAGCTCATCAATCGGCAGATTTTCCAAAGCCTGGCGATCGATACTCACCGTAGGTTTTCCCGAGCCTTCCGCCAACTCCTGAAGCTGTTGACACAACTGCTCCGTCTGACTCAAATGACTTTGCATCGGTTGCAGTAAATCTTGCTTGACTTGTAAAAGACTCTCTTGAGTTTTCAAATCAATCTGCGCCTTTTCCAGAACCCCTTGCGCCTCATTCCACTCTTGCCAACGGCTATTAATCGTCGTCTTTAATTGGTTAATCTCCCCTTCCTGTTGACTCGTTTGCCCTCTCGACTCCTCAAGTTTTTGCCAATGTTGGTCAAGAACTTTTTGCTCTTCAGAAATTGTCCCAGACATTTGCTCCACCGCTTCTCGGAGAGTTTCCGTAGGCGCTAGAGCCTCCGACAAAGACTGCAAAGACTGTCGAATTTGGCCCGCTTTCTCCTCATCAAGCACCGTTGCTGCCGAGAGTTCCCCCTGTTGCTCCTCTAGTCGTTGTTGCTCACCCCGTAAATGGGCCCAAGCTCCTTCCAACTCCTGGCTTTTGCGCTCAAACTCTTCCCGTTGTCGTTGAGCTTCCCCCGACAACGACTCAATTTCTTGCCGCTTCTCCTCTAATTTCTCCGCCTCTTCCTCTAACTGGGCCAATTCATCTTCTCGCGCCACCAACTCCATTTCCCGACGATTCAACTCTTGAGCCTGAAACGTCAAGGACTGTTTCCATTGTTCAATTTCCTCTTCTTGGCCTTCAAATTTTCCCTGAAGGGTGGAAAACTTCTGCAAAATCCCAATCAAAGGACGAGCCGCATCTTGAGGGGGTCGTTGAATCTTCTTATTGGAAACCTCAACCAAAACCAGCGCTCCATCTTTTAAGGTTCCTGGTTCTGCCAATTCAATCAGTTCTTCTGAGACCGAACTCCAATTTTGTTCACTGCGCTGACACGCCAGCAGTTTAATCATGGCTTTATTGCCCATGAACCCCTTCTGGATTTGTACTTCCGCTAGATAAAGCACGCTGATAGTCCTCGTTTATGCGTCCATCAATCAACCGATCCTGGGGTAAACTCTCCCTGATCTTTATTTTATTTTGACTGCTCTAGGCAATTTAGGGAAACCCCTACCTGGGTTAGTTTTACCGATCGCACCTGAACTGAGCATCAGATTTAGGTATTTAGCCATCTTATACAGTCCATTGAACCTGGCTTTTGATTCAATCCCTATCCTGATTTCAGCCCCAACCCACTTTACAAAATTTATTACTGTTTGGGTGAATGGTTTACTCTCCCAAGCTCAGATGCAGTATGATCGAGCAGCTCATTGGGGCAGGGCATACTCGGGTAGGGTCTAGCCTTTTTAAGGGATGATTAAAGGTTGATTGCCCATTGCCATTAGTTTAGCTTAAAACTCACCTACCCTTGTCAACCCCTTGGCTTTTCCTTTCCTATAGACAGGAACGGTGACTCCTGCCTTCTGCTCATCCGATTCAAAGCCAATACCTGCGATCGTAAGGACTTACAATAGCTTTAGGGCCATGGGTTCTAAGAAAGAGGATTCAGCCTGGACTTAAGCGGTAGCATGTAACCAACAGAATGAAGACCTAATGCAGGGACACTTAAGCGAGATTGACATTCGCAGCATTTTCCAGCTCATTGAGTTAGGACAGCGCACGGGGGAATTGTGTGTTGAGAGCTATAGTCCTCAACCCCAGTTTAATCGAAGCGATCGCCCCCAGCGTCTGCCCCCTCAATGTTGGTTTGTCTTTTTTGCCAATGGCAAAATCATCTATGCTGGTTCAGACACCAATAGTTCTCTAGTGCGCCTACGTCATCATCTTCATCGCTATGGAGTCGCTTCTGCCCTCGATCTGATTAAGGTCCCCACCATTGCTGCCACCAACGCCCCCGAATACGGCTACCTCTGGGCGATGCTAGAAAACCACAGCCTCACCCCAGCCCAAGGACGTAGTATCATTAAAAGCATGGTTCAAGAAACCCTCTTTGATCTGTTCTCCCTGCATAATGGATCATTTATGTTTGAACTCGGTCCTCCCATAGCCCCCCAACTGACTCCTCTCGAAATTGGCCCTTTAGTGACCAAAGTCCTCAAACAGGTTCAACAATGGAACCAACTTCATCCCCAGATCCAATCTCCCGATCAATGTCCCGTCCTTTGTGATGCCGCAGAACTGAGCCAACACCTGAATGAAAAGCGATTTAAAATTCTTGCTTCCTGGGCCAATAAACAAACCTCCATCCGCCAAATTTCCCGTTACTTAAATGGGGATATTCTCACCGTCGCCAAAGCCATTTATCCCTTTGTACAAAAAGGCTGGGTTCAACTGAGCTATCTCAGTTCCCCAGAACCGGATTGGATACCCGAAGACCTCAAGCCTATGCGTCCTCCCCGTGTTGTTTTTATTGATGATGGGGTAGCCTTATGTAAAGCAGTTGAACAAATTCTGCAAGCGAGTGGTTACGAAGTGGCTGGCATTACCAATCCTCTGCGGGCCTTGAGTTTAGTATTCCAGCTCAAACCGGATTTAATTTTGTGTGATATTGCCATGCCAGAATTAGATGGTTATGAAATCTGTGCGATGTTACGGCGATCTAACCGATTTCGGCAAACCCCAATTGTCATGCTCACCGGCAGAGATGGGTTTATCGATCGCCTGAAAGCACGGATGGTAGGAGCGACTGATTATCTAACCAAACCGTTTGGCCAGGGAGAATTATTGATGGTTTTGGAAAAATACATTGGTAAAGGAGGAAAAACTGACCCTTCTCCCGATCGCATCCTGGATGATGAGATCGCCTCAGAACTCGATTTAGAACCCCTCACGCCTCCCTCTGGAGACTTAGCCAATTCCTAACCTCTTTCCCTCCCCCGAATCTCCAATAAAAATCCCATCAAGTGGCCAGATACGGCACTTTATTCGATAAATTAGAGATACTTGGAGAGCTGACCCATCGTTATGTTAGTCAGACCTTCAGCCCCAACCTAAAGGACACGATAGCCCAGTAGTAGGATAATCTTATGAGTAGCGTTTTAGTAGTAGAAGATAGCCCCGCCCAGCGACAGATGATTACCGATCTCCTCACGGACAGTGGTCTCAAAGTCAGCATTGCCAGTGATGGTGTAGAAGCGATAGAAAATATTCAAAATAATCTTCCTGATTTAGTGGTTTTGGATATCGTTATGCCCCGTATGAATGGTTATGAAGTCTGTCGGCGAATTAAAAATGACAAGAAGACTCAGCATGTCCCTGTGGTCATGTGTTCCTCCAAGGGAGAAGAATTTGACCGCTATTGGGGAATGAAACAAGGGGCAGATGCTTACATCGCCAAACCCTTTCAGCCCACTGAGTTGGTAGGAACGGTTAAACAACTCTTACGCAGCTAATGGCTCTCCTCAATTCAATCCCTCAGCCCCCAAACCAACAAACATTATGGTAGGTAATACTGAATTCTTCCATGAGATAGACTCCGAGCAAGTCACTGAGTTTCAGGAACTCCAAAATCCAGAAGGAGAATTACATCTGAGATTTTTTCTCCCCTCTGGCCATGAACTGGCTCTGAATGCTATTGGCATTAAAGAAGTCTTTGAATCTCCCCCAGATCGGATTACTCCGATTCCCAATGTTTCTCCTCTGTTGTTAGGAACGATGAATATTCGCGGACGGGTGATTTGGGTGGCCGATTTGGGACAATTCTTAGGAGAGCAGATTCCCTTAAATACCGATCGCTCCGAACTCCCTGTGATTGCGATCGAAGACCAAGATACTATGCTAGGTTTGGCCATAGATCGTATGGGGGGGATGGATTGGCTCGATGCGGAACAACTCCAACGAGCGACCAATATCGCTGATACCATGGAACCGTTTGTGCGTGGAGAATGGGTGATTGATGAAGAAAAGAACCAATATCTATGGTTGCTCAACCAAGTAGCTATTTTGCGATCGGCGAGGTGGGCAGCCTAAAATTGGGATAACCTAACTGGATAAAACTCCAGATTAATACGCTTAACTATCAATCGGGGATCATAATATAGTCAGCAAGTAGATTAAATTAACCAGTCAAACTATCGTGTTTTGGGGGGCTATGGGATGGATTATGCAACAGAGTATCAACAAGCAGAAACCGCTTATGTTCAAGGACGCTATGAAGATGCGGCCTCAATTATCGATCAGTTGGTAGAACACTTTCCTGACGATCCCAACTCGCACTTACTCAGAGGTCATATTTATTGTTATGGATTACAAGAATATACGGTAGCACGTCAAGAGTATGAATCCGTTTTAGAAATTACTTCCGATGAAGTATTTATGGATTATGCCAATCAAGGATTAGCAGATGTAGACCAATTCTCAACCCATCATACCGTGGGGACGGATTTGCAAGACGATTCGAGTCAAATCCCACCCATGGAAGAGTTAGATGAAGAAGAAATTGCTTCAGAATGGCAAGATTTAGAACTCAGTGAAAATGAGAGTGAAGAGGAAGTTATCCATACAGAAATGATCGGCGATCTAAGTATGAATACAGAAAGTCTAGAAGAGAACGATCTCCAAGAAGAACCCTCCTTAGATTACGCCTCTTTAGAGTCTTTGGATGAAGAGGAGGATTTTGACGATCAAGAGTTGGCTGATGATGACCCCTTTACGGTCGCTCATGAACAACTAGAAGAATTGCAGCAAGAAACAGAACCCTTAGAAGATGATATCTTTGCTGGAGAATCCTTAGCTGAGTTAGAAGAAGATTCCTACAACTTAGAAGAAGAATCCTTCTCCCCCTTTGCCACAGATATAGATTTAACAGAGGAAATGGGAGCCGTACTCGAAGCGGATGAAGGGATTGCCTTTGATCCATCGGAATTCCCAGACGATCGGGAAGCGTTTAATTCTTCTCACCCACAAACCCTAGGGCTAGAGGACTCAACAGCAGAATCTCTAAAACCGGAGCCTTCAGAATTTATAGAAGATTTACAAGGCCCAGGATTAACCATGGAAGAGAGTCCTACCCTATTTGTGGGTAGCTCATCTGGATCGGTGAATGGGCATCATGAGAGAAGCGGAGAACTATCTCTAAGCCAAAATGGCCGTGGCAGTAGTGCCCTCACCAGCGATCAAACCCTCTCTGATAGTCATCTGTGGCAAGGAATTGGAGATGAGGATAGTTTTAATACGAATGGGACGAGTGGCGAGGCGATCGCCGATTTTACAGAATCTGGATTTCAGACTCAATCTGGGTTTCATACAGAAAGTTTTGGATTTGATGAAGGTTTAGATCAATTTGAAACCGATTCAGGTATCTCAGAAGCCCAAAATGGTAATGGGGCAGTAGACTTCCTCGATGAATTTGATGCCTTTGATGATAAAGTTCTCGATGAGTTTTCTGGCTTTGATGACCCTTCATCTGAGCTATCGACCAACTTTAAGAGTAATTCTGTGGCTGGGATGACCAACAGTGGAATTACTCTGGATGAGGATTTTGATCCGACTGATGATAATTCTGCATTACTCGAAGAAGAGATGTTTAGCCTCTCTAATAGTAATACAGATACTATTCCCACCTTTACCGGTAAATCTCAACGGCCAGTAGAACCGAGTGTGTCGGTGGATCAAGGCCCATTGAGCTTCTTTGATAATGCTCCTCTGATTACCAAAAATTTATATAGCGCGATTGGCACTGGGTTGAGTTCTGCTTTTGCGATCGCTGCTGTGATTTATACAACGGCGAGTGATGCCAAAGCCTTTCACAAACTAGCGATGATTCTACTGCCGGGAGGTCTTTCCGGTGCAACTACTTATGTTTTAGGCAAAAAAGTAACAAAGCAGGTCAAGCAGACGACGGACGAACTGCAAGCCCAATTTGAAAAGGTTGCCTCTGGACAACTGGGAGCGCAAGCCACAGTCTATGGTGAAGACGAAATGGGCTATCTGGCAGAGAGCTTCAACGTTATGGCCAGAAATGTCCTCACCACCATGAGTGAGTCCCAACGCAAAGCGGCTGAAAACGAATCAGCAAAAGAAGACCTTCAGCGCCAAGTGATTCGCTTACTCGACGATGTAGAAGGAGCTGCTCGTGGAGACCTCACCGTTCAAGCTGAAGTTACGGCTGACGTACTTGGGGCGGTAGCCGACTCCTTCAACCTCACCATTCAAAACCTGCGGGAAATTGTACAACAGGTAACCGTAGCTGCTCGGCAAGTAAACAAAGGCTCCGCCGATAGTGAAACCTTTGCCCGGGGGTTAGCCGCAGATGCTTTGAGACAAGCAGAAGAACTAGCGGTAACCCTGAATTCAGTACAAATGATGACGGACTCCATTCAACGGGTAGCGGAAAGCGCTCGCCAGGCAGAAGCAGTCGCCCGTTCTGCAAATGACACAGCCCGTAAAGGTGGAGAGTCGGTAGAGCGAACAGTGGCGGGTATTTTGGAAATTCGGGAAACGGTGGCAGAAACGACTCGTAAAGTAAAACGGTTAGCCGAATCTTCCCAGGAAATTTCTAAGATTGTGGCTTTGATTGCCCAAATTGCCTCACGAACCAACTTATTAGCGTTGAACGCT
>NZ_CEZBFX010000002.1:73906-105253 GCF_982964205.1 Roseofilum sp.
GGAGAAGCGGGTCGGGGATTTGCGATTGTTGCCGATGAAGTCCGACAGTTGGCAGATCGGGCGGCGAAAGCATCGAAGGAAATTGAACAAATCGTGTTGCAAATTCAAAGTGAGACGGCTGGGGTAATGCAAGCGATGGAAGAAGGGACTCAACAGGTTATTCAGGGGACAAACTTGGCTAAGGAAGCAGCGAAATCCCTGGAGGATATTATTCAAACCAATAATCGGATTGATGTTTTGGTTAGATCGATCGCGGCTGATACAGTAGAACAAACGGAAACGTCAAGAGCGGTAGCTCAGGTTATGCAATCTGTGGAATTGACCGCCCAAGAAACCTCTCAAGAATGCGGACGGGTATCCCAAGCATTGGCGAGTCTGGTGAATGTGGCACGAGATTTGCTCACTGGTGTGGAACGATTCAAAGTCGATCCACACAAGAGTCGTTAGGACTAAGATTAAGGTTAAGGTGGAGTGAAACAGTGAAGCAGTTTAGGGCGATCGCTGTTAATGACCGGAATGTTGGGGGAGAGCAAAAATTATGGCTCAGGAACAGGAAAACTTAGACCGGATTATGGGGTATTTCCTAGAGGAAGCCAAAGACAATCTCACCATTATTGAGCAGGGATTGTTGAATTTAGGAACCACAGTCCAGGATTCAGAACTGATGGATGAGATTTATCGGGCGGCTCATTCCATTAAAGGTGGATCTGCCATGTTGGGAGCGAGCAGTATTAGAAAAACCTCCCATAAGTTAGAGGATTATTTCCAAATTCTCAAAGAACGCCCCCCTAAAATTAGCCCTAAATTAGAATCCTTACTGCTACAGGTCTTGGATGGATTGACTGTATTAGTAGAAAATTTAGAACAAAGTGAGTCAGAGGAGTTAACCACTCGCAAGAATGCAGAAGTTAAGCAATCTTTGACTCCCTGCTTTGAAACCTTGGATCGGATGATGCAGGTTGAGAAAAATGGAGCCGATCCTCAAGCAGAAGAATCTACAGCCGAGATCGCTCCCTTGCCTTCTAGACCAAATAGCGCTGTGGTTGAACGTCGCTCCTCCAATCTCCCCGATCCAGAAGAGAGTGCCAAACATTTGGTATTTCAGAGTGATGTGCCCACCCAATTACGGCAAATGCTACAAGGGTTTAAGCAACCCGATACAGCAGACAGTCGACAACAGTTAACCCAAATCTGTATCAGTTTAACGCAAGCTGGGGAAAACTTTAACCTTTCGACCTGGGTAGACTTAGTAAAATTAGCTCAAGGGGCGATCGCCAACCGAGATAATTTCTATGCAGATCTAGCTCCTGTGGCGATCAAGGAACTCAAAAGAGCCAGAGACTTGGTTTTGGCTGGAACTCCTGACCAAATTAAACCCAGTTCAACTCTGTTAAATCTTCAACCTCAGCAATCCCTGACCGCAGACCCAGTCGATCGAGAACTCGATACCTTGTTAAGAGTCGGAAGGACTCCCACAGAAGAATCGCCCAGGGAGGAGAATTCCATGAGCGATCGCTTTTACAATAGTCAACCTCCAGTCGATCCACCTACCCCTTACTCACAACGCATAGGGCCAGATGTTGGACTCAGTGAACTCAACACATTAGCCGATCTCTTTAAAGGAGAAACATCAGATATTGAATTAGCTTGGGAAACCGAAATTTCTTCGGCTCCCCCAGAAAACAACTGGGGCTTAGATTCCTCAGAAATGGATGAAATGGGTGACCTCTCAGACTTCTTAATCCATGAATATTTCAATGATGTTTCAGAAAATATCAATGATAATTGGGAGTTGAATCTATCTAAAAACGAAAAGAGTAACGTAGATTCAGAAGATCTAGAAGATGACTTAAAAGATTTATTAGAAATTGAACCCACTGTTATGTCAAATAATCCAAAGAAAAATCAAGCCGATGAATTGTCTGATTTGTTTTCCGAGCATCCAGATGCAACGTCTACTGATCTGGATGAATTGTTGCAAATCAATTTAGACTCATCAGAACAAAATCAGTCCTTAGAAAACTTGGATCTAGACATGCTGGACACCGAAGAGACTGATGATCTGGCTCTGGATTTAGATTTAGATTCCAATTGGTCTGAAGGTGAAGAATTAGAGGAATTTTCTGAAATGAATAGCCTTTTTGAGGACTTATCTCTGACAGAAGATTTAGACAGCAGCAGTGAAGAAGAAGATATATTTGGCTTAGATGAGAATGTTGAATCTCTAGTCTTGGATGAGTTGGATGGAAATCAATCTCTAGAAAACCTATCCCTCACGGAACAAGAAGATATATTTGGTTTAGAGGAGAGTGCTGAATCTTTAGTCTTGGATGAGTTGGATACCAATGAATCTTTAGAAGACTTGTCCCTGACAGAAGATTTAGACGAAAGCAGCAGTGCAGAAGAAGATATATTTGGTTTAGAGGAGAGCGGTGAATCTTTAGCGTTGGATGAGTTGGATGCCAATGAATCCTTAGAAAACTTTTCCCTTATGGAAGATTTAAACGAAAGCAGCAGTGAAGAAAAAGATATATTTGGTTTAGAGGAGAGTGCTGAATCTTTAGCGTTGGACGAGTTGGATACCAATGAATCCTTAGAAGACTTATCTATTACAGAAGAAGAGGATATATTTGACTTAGATGAAAGTGCTGAATCTTTAGTGTTGGATGAGTTGGATACCAATGAATCTCTAGAAGATTTATCTCTGACAGAAGATTTAGACGAAAGCAGTAGTGAAGAAGAAGATATATTTAGTTTAGATGAGGGTGGAGAATCTTTAGTGTTGGATGAGTTGGATACCAATGAATCTCTAGAAGACTTATCTCTGACAGAAGATTTAGATGAAAGCAGTAGTGAAGAAGAAGATATATTTGGTTTAGATGAGAATGTCGAATCTCTAGCTTTGGACGAGTTGGGTGCCAATGAATCCCTAGAAGACTTATCCCTGACAGAAGATTTAGACGAAAGCAGTAGTGAAGAAGAAGATATATTTGGTTTAGATGAGAATGTCGAATCTCTAGCTTTGGACGAGTTGGGTGCCAATGAATTCCTAGAAGACTTATCTCTTACAGAAGAAGAGAATATATTTGGTTTAGATGAGGGTGGAGAATCTTTAGTCTTGGATGAGCTGGAGAGCAATGAATCTCTAGAAGACTTATCTCTGACAGAAGATTTAGATGAAAGCAGTAGTGAAGAAGAAGATATATTTGGTTTAGAGGAGAGTGCTGAATCTTTAGCTTTGGATGAGTTGGAGGGCAATGAATCTCTAGAAGATTTATCCCTTACAGAAGAAGAGGATATATTTGGTTTAGAGGAGAGTTCTGAATCTCTAGCTTTGGACGAGTTGGATGCAAATGAATCCTTAGAAGACTTATCCCTTACGGAAGATTCAGACAGCAGCGAATTGCTAGAGTTGGAGGTTCTAGAGGAAAACGAATCCTTAGAAGACTTCTCGCCTACGGAAGAGTTGGATGAATTAGATGTATTGGATACAGATCAATCCAATGAGTTGGTTTTAGAAGAATCAGAAGAATTAGATACATTTGAGTCTTCTTCTGAAATGATTCCAGAACCTGAAAATCAAGAAACAGAAGATGTTTCAACCCCACAAGATAGTGATGACTTTGATTTAATGATGGGTACTGAAACATCTAGTATTGAAGAGGATTTATCTAGTTCAGACACCAGTGTGGATGATTTCTTTAATGTATCGGATTCTAATTTATCAGCACCGTCATATTCCCTGTCAATAGATTCCGATGACTTTTTTACACCAGAGCCAATAGCTTTAGATTCTCCCTCAAAATCTAGTATTTTTGATGATGTCGATGGCAGAGTTCGAGAAGAAGAGGATTCTAGGAGTTCCTCGGAACTGGCTTCAAAGACGAGTCAATCAGAATCTCAAGAGGAATCTGATAATCAAAGTTTACTAGAAGAAGAAGAGAATCATGAATTAACTGAGGAATTGGTTAATGAAAATTTAGAGTCCATAGATTTGGAATCTACAACCACAGAACAAATGGATCTGGATTTAGGCGAGGATTTAGATTTAGATGGGTTGAGTCTGGAGACTCAAGAGTCAGAGGCTATTAGTGAAGAAATGGATCTGGATTTGGGTGAGGATTTAGATTTAGATGGGTTGAGTCTGGAGCCTCAGGAATCGGATTTAATCAGTGACGGGATGGATCTAGACTTGGGTGACTCTTCAGATTTGGATGGGTTGAGTTTAGAGGCTCAAGAATCGGATTCAATCAGTGATGGGATGGATCTGGATTTAGGTGAGGATTTAGATTTAGATGGGTTGAGTCTGGAGACTCAAGAGTCAGAGGCTATTAGTGAAGAAATGGATCTAGATTTGGGCGACTCTTCAGATTTGGATGGGTTGAGTTTAGAGGCTCAAGAATCGGATTCAATCAGTGACGGGATGGATCTGGATTTAGGTGAGGATTTAGATTTAGATGGGTTGAGTCTGGAGACTCAAGAGTCAGAGGCTATTAGTGAAGAAATGGATCTAGATTTGGGCGACTCTTCAGATTTGGATGGGTTGAGTTTAGAGGCTCAAGAATCGGATTCAATCAGTGATGGGATGGATCTGGATTTAGGCGAGGATTTAGATTTAGATGGGTTGAGTCTGGAGACTCAGGAATCGGATTCAATCAGTGACGGGATGGATCTGGATTTAGGTGAGGATTTAGATTTAGATGGGTTGAGTCTAGAGGCTCAGGAATCGGATTCAATCAGTGAAGAAATGGATCTAGATTTAGGCGATTATTCAGATTTAGATGGGTTGAGTTTAGAGACTCAAGAATCGGATTCAATCAGTGACGGGATGGATCTGGATTTGGGTTTAATGATTGATAGTGATGAAGACCTGAGTCAAAATACATTGATTCAAGAAATTGATGATGTTGGATTGGGAGAACCATTAAATCCAGAACCATCAGACTTCACAGAAGATGCTGGCTTAGATCTGGATGAACCGGTGGTGGAAGAACCCTCTGAAGGTCTGGATAGTTTAGATTTTTCCTTAGAGATAGAAGAAAATGCACCGGATGACTTGTCTACTCTGTTTTCAGATGAACCAGAGATGTTGGGAGATGAGGAAAGTCTTGACGATCTTAATGAACTAACGTTATTTGAGGAAGATTTAGGCTCGACAGATGAGACATTAGAGAGTTTGGATTTTGGTGATGATGTAAATCCTGTAGATTCATCTTCTCGACAGTGGCAAGAGTTAGAGGCTTTTTTGGGTAAAGAACAGAAGCCGCGTGAAAACATGGAAATCTTTACCCAATTAGAGACATTTTTAGATGAACCAGTGATTTTACCAAGTCCATCTCTACGACAAGAGGTCAGTCATACACCTGCGGAAACTCTGGAAACAACTGAAGGGGACTTTGATGATCTAGAAGATTTGTTAGCGGATGCAGATCAGGCATTAGGGGGTCCACCAACGGCTAATGCGACGACGGCGCGATCGCCGAAAGCAGCCAAACGAGTTGAGCAGAATATGCGGGTTCCCATCAAACAACTCGATAATCTCAGTAACTTAGTTGGGGAATTGGTCGTTAACCGTAATAGTCTAGAACAGAACCAAGAACGACTGCGCCAATGTCTAGATAACTTACTGTATTTGGTACAGCAACTGAGCGATGTGGGGGGTAAAATGCGAGATCTCTACGAGCGAAGTCTTCTAGAATCCGCCTTACTCAGTTCTCGCCATGGCCATCGTTCTGCTTTCTCCCCTGGCAATGGCTCAGGAGATTCCAATCAAAACGATGGTTGGGATCATATTGAAATGGATCGCTTTACTCCCTTCCATACCCTTTCCCAAGAAACCATTGAGCTGATTGTCCGAGTACGGGAATCTTCCTCCGACATCGAGTTTATCGTTGAAGAAAACGATCAAGTCACTCGTCAATTCCGCCAGGTCACCACCCAATTACAAGAAGGGTTAACGCGCACGCGAATGGTTCCCTTTGCACAAACGGCGGACCGTCTACCCGGAGCAGTACGCCGCATTGCTACAGGTTTGAATAAGCAGGCAGAAATTCATATTGAAGGAAAAGATACGTTAATCGACAAAATGATTCAGGAGCAGTTATTCGATCCGATGACTCACCTGATCAATAATGCCATGACCCATGGGATTGAAACCCCCGAGAAGCGTAAGAAATTAGGTAAACCAGGGGTGGGCAAAATTACCGTTAGAGCCTTTCACCAAGGGAACCAAACGGTGATTTCAGTTTCTGATGATGGCGCAGGGATTAATACGGAGCGGGTGAAGTCCAAAGCCCTGGAAAAAGGTTTGATTACACCCAAAGAAGCAGAATCGATGTCCCGCCTGGATATCTATGATTTGCTCTTCCATCCTGGGTTCAGTACAAAGGATAAGGCAGATAATTTTGCCGGTCGAGGCGTGGGGATGGATGTGGTGCGAGTGGCACTGCGAGAAATTCGCGGGGTGATCACAACAGATTCAACAGAAGGACAAGGGACAACCTTTACCATTCGTCTGCCGTTAACCTTGAGTATTTCTAAAGCACTCTGTTGTATTAGTAACCATGCAAGGGTTGCCTTCCCGATGGATGGGGTGGAAGATATGTTAGATGTGCCGAAGGATCGGGTTTACGCCAATAAGGACGGTGTCCATTGCATTAAATGGCGGGATACTGAACTACCGTTCCGACCCCTAGCAGAATTGTTGCAGTATAACCGGACAATTGGCCGAGGACGGGTGTTTGGAGGTTCGGCGGACGATGACATTATCTCGATTGTGATTTTGCGCAGTGCAGGTCAGTATTTGGCGCTTCAAGTGGATCAGGTTTTAGGAGAGCAGGAAATTGTAATCAAGCAGTTAGAGGGGCCCATTCCTAAACCGGTGGGTGTCGCGGGAGCGACGGTACTGGGGGATGGTCGGATTATGCCGATCGCCGATGTGCTGGAGTTAATCGATCTATCCATGGGTCGTTCTCGACGAGATTCTCGCATGTGGGAAGAAGTGGTTCCCCCAGAACCCGAACCCATTGACAAGTCTGAGCCGACGGTGTTAATTGTCGATGATTCAATTACGGTACGCGAGCTGTTATCCATGACATTTGTGAAGTCTGGATATCGGGTGGAACAGGCTCGGAATGGTTTAGATGCTTGGGAGAAATTACGAGCAGGTCTACCTTGTGACATGATTTTCTGTGATATTGAGATGCCGAAACTGAATGGTTTAGAGTTGTTGGAGCGTCTCCAGGGTGATGAGGTTCTGAGGGAAATTCCCATGGCAATGCTCACCTCACGGGGTGCATCTAAGTATCAACAACATGCCGCTTCCTTGGGAGCGAAGGGCTATTTCACGAAGCCTTACTTAGAGGAAGCCCTATTAGAAGCAGCTCAACGGATGCTCAAGGGTGACAACCTCTTAGCGGAAATCTCAGAAGAACAGTCTCAGGAGACGATGGCCGGAACTTAGCCTAAAAGTTAACCATAGTGCAATCTGATGGGATTCAATCTGAGATCTAAATGGGATAAGATAGGGTTGATACACAGACGGTGCAATGGGAGGCTCGACTATGGCAATGATCACCATCTCCAAGCAGGCAATTTCTAAGATGACTTCAGAAGATGTTACCCTGCTTGCGAACCGTTTGGAGAAAGATGAGTATAGTAATGCCTTTGAGGGGTTAAGGGACTGGCATCTATTGCGGGCGATCGCCTTCCAGCGTCCAGAAATGGTAGATATCGTTCAACCCTATCTCTATTTGTTAGATATGGAACCCTATGATGAAGCTTAGACTGCCATAGGATTCCCAGATTGCGAAGGATGTTGTGTATCATCAGATAGCCCATCCTTCTTTTTATTCATTAAGACTATTTTAAAGTATTATTGAAATATTATTAAAATTTGTCCCAATCATCAGCCGGATTGGATCATCATTAACCCCGATCCGGAGGATTCCTCGCTTTTTTTGTTGAACTATTCGCTCTATGACATCTGTAATTTTGCTGTGGTCTCTGGTTTTTATTGTTAGTTTAGCCGCGTTAATTAAATCCTCTGACTTTTTCACCGACTCAGCCGAAGTTTTAGGCTTATTTTTTCGATTGCCTTCCTTTATTGTAGGAGTATTATTATTATCCGTTGGCACCTCTCTACCCGAACTCCTCTCTTCTCTCGTTGCCGTTTTCGATAACTCCTCAGAAATTGTCTTCGGTAATGTCTTAGGATCAAATATTGCCAATATTTTTCTCATTGTTGGCGTAGCTGCCGTTTTTAGTAAAGGCTTAATCCTAGAATACGACTTAACCAAAGTTGACTTACCTCTACTGTTAGGCTCTGCCCTACTGCTCATCCTCGCTGTAATTAATGAGCAATTTTCCCATGGTGAAGCCATTTTTTGCATCCTCGGATATATCGTTTACCTCTTCTACACCCTCAGCCATCGTACGGAAGAAGATACGGACAACCCTAATCCTCAAACCTTTCCTATTAAAGAAGCTCTGGTTTTAGTCACCAGTTGTTTTGGGTTATATTTTGGTGCAGTTTTCACCATTGAATCCGTCACCCAAATCTCAGAAGCTTTAAACATAGGCAAACATATTATCGCCGTCAGTGCCGTAGCCTTAGGAACTTCGTTACCTGAATTAATCGTCAGTTTAAATGCTGCCCGTAAAGGCAATGCAGAAATGGCATTAGGAAATGTAGTTGGCTCTAATATTTTTAATTCGTTGGTGGTGATGGGTATTCCAGGATTAATTGCGGAATTGGAAATTAACCACGATTTACTGATTATTGGATTACCTTTTTTTGCTGCCGGAACGCTTTTATTTTATACGGTTACCCAAGATAAACATATTACCCAATGGGAAGGATTATTATTTTTTGTCTTTTATGGGTTATTTATCGCTAAGTTCTTTGATTTGGTTTGAGCTGTTGGAGCGCTTTCCTCTGCTTGCAAGGTTTGCGCAATACGGTTAGCGATAAATTGGGAAAAGATCTGATTGCCGAGAAGATTATAATGGCAGCAATCATCGCTATATACGGGTTGAGATTCAGCATCAAAAACCGTTGCTGCATTAAAAAAATTCACCTGATTGTTTTGTAATTGGGTAAGAGCTGCCATTAATACGGGGTAACCTTGTTGCACTCCTTGGGCATAAATTTGTTCGGGATTAATTGCTTGTTGTTGTTCTTGAGGCGTAAACTGGCGTTGAGTGGGATAATATTGATTCGGTTGTAAGAAATGGAAGTATAGTCCATTTTGACTGGCTAGGGTTTGATGCATTAAAATCGAGCTATTGAGCCAGGTTTGGGCAATTTTAGGATAGAGTGTTTCAGCCGTAGTATCTGGATCGGGAGGATTGAGATAAAATAGGCTAAAGGCATTAGAGGTGGGAGCTAAGACAACGGTTTCTGATGTCTTCTGTTCCTGTTTGCTTAAAAACTGTTGATAGTCTCGACGTAGCAGTTGATAATGGAATTGTTGGCTAATATAATAGAGGGCAAACCAACAGGACTGTTGTCGATTTTGGATTTTGCGAAGGGTAGCGTTATATTCACGGGTTTTAATTGCTATTTCTAGATCTTTAGCAGAGAATTGATGGTTTCCCAGATTAACTAATGCTTTCATCAAGGAACCATTGGGTAAGGATAAATGAACATTTTCGGGATAATTAAGGCTCGATAAAGCGACTTCATTAAATCCATCAATATTAATCACCATATCGAAGCGTTGCCTCAGGGATAAGAAATAGTTAAAAACTAAGAGTTGCTGGGGTTGTTTATAGCCTCCTTGGGCAAAATTTAGGACAATGATTTCTTTATCGGCAAATTGAGGGAGTTGCTGGAGAGTATTGGTGATAATTTGATACTGTGCTTCCGTGTTGGCGATCGCCAGCGCCACCGATCCGCCAAAAATGCCAATGATGTACTGGCGATCGTTCTCTTTCACCACAGGATAATCCCTTAGCGAACCAAATTGATAATTATTAATGGTCGGCTCTTCTGGCTTAAAATCAGTATAGCCAAAATAAGGATGTAGTCTCAAGAGTAAACTTTCATCTAAATCTACTCCAGTATTCTCCGTTTCATGAACTGCCCCATAGGTTTGTTTTGATGCTGGGGAGCGAGTATAAAATAGTTGCTGCATTTTCAGTCCATAAAACCCTAAGGAGAACAGTTCTAAGGACAGCAAAACACTGCCCATATTAATTAAGATGACTTTAATCCATTTTGGCTCAAACTTAAGCATGATTACTGAAGATTCGGTGGACTGAAGGTAAGCGCAATTTGACTGGCGACAAAATTGGCAAAAATATTTCTTCCGGTTTGATTATAATGGCAACAGGTATCAATATAAACCGTATTTGGCTCTCGATCAAAAGCCGTAATTCCACTAAAAAAATAAATCCCATTATCTAATAACTCTTGACTGGCTTGGAGGAGATAGGGATAACCCAATTGTACGCCATCAAGATAAGGATTACGGGTATTATTCTCTGGTGAAAATTGCTGTTGTTCTTCAGCACTAAACTGGCGCTCTGTGGGATAATATTGATTGGGCTGTAGAATATGAAAATAAGGAATATTTCGGGCTTGAAGAACGGAAGACATAGCTAAAGAAGACTGTATCCAAATCTGGGCCATGCTTTCGTAATCGCTTTCTGTGCCTTGGCTTTCCCAGGGTTGGAGATAAATTAACGATTCATCTGGAGTGGCAGATTTTTTACGTTTATCGTCAAAGTCTTCTAGGCGATCGTAATAGTTCTGGATTAAAACAGTTGAGCGTATCTGTTCCCAGAAGTAGCATAACGCTAACACACACTCTTGTTGCCCTTGCAAGCTATTTTTGAGTTTTTCCTTAATTCCAATCACCTCTAGCATGATTTTCATTTGTTCTGTAGAGAGGTTATTATTGGCTAACTGGACTAGGGGCATGACTTGCAGAGCGCTCGGCATGGAGGGTGCAATTTCTTTCTCGATATTATTGTTGGCGATCGCAACTTCATTAAACCCATCAATGTTGATGGCTAAATCCAGCTCTTGCCCTTGGGACAAAAAATAATTCAGCGCCAGGAGTTGTTGCGGTTGCTTGTATCCCCCTTGGGAAAAATTTAAGAGGACAATTTCCTTATTAGCAAATTCGGGTAAATTGTTCAGGGTTCGGGCAAGGGTAGGATTTTCAATTTCATTCATGTAATAGAATGTGGCAACAGAGCCGCCAAAAATGCCCACCAGCACCTGATTAGGATTTTGCCGAATGTAGGGATAATTCAGTTGAGAAACTAAACCATAATTGTTGGCATTAAAAACGGACTGAAATTCAAATCCTCCAAAGCCTGTACCCGGTTTAGCAATATAGCCCAAAAAGGGATGTAAAATTTCGGTGATATTCTCTTCTAAGCGAATCCCCTGTTGATCGAGGTTGATAGGATTGTCTTCTGAGTTGTCTGAATTATCCGGCGATCGCCCATAATAGAGTTGCTGATGTTGAGCTGCATAAAAGCCTAAACACACTCCCTCTAGCAAGAGGAACATCAAAACCAGATTGATGCCTAGAATTTTAATTACGTTGCCCAGAGGAGGCAATTTTTTCAGTCCCTTCATCGATCAACTATCATGAACCTTGTTTGAGAGATAGCTTCCCTGGGGTCGCCACGACAATATTTTATCTTTCAACGTTATAGTATAGTGGAGTGCCCCAATATTTGGATCGAAGTCAATCCTCATCAGACATAATGTCGGGGTATTTCCATAACCGATTTTCTACTGCGAAGCGCTCTCCCCTCGATAAATCGCATCAGCAACTCGACACACCTCTACCATCTGCGGTAGATCGTGAACTCTCACCATATCTGCACCTCCAGAAATGGCTGCACAACAAGCGGCGGCTGTACCCCAAACCCGTTTTTTCGGGTCAGGTTCGTTTAAAATATGACCGATAAAACTCTTGCGAGATGCACCAATTAACACCGGATAACCCAGTTCTCGCAGTCCGGGAATCTGGCGCAAAATCTGTACATTTTGGTCGTAGGTTTTGGCGAAGCCAATCCCCGGATCGATGATTATTTCCTTAATTCCTGCCTTTAGAGCCTTCTGAATTTTCTCCCCTAAAACTCCAACAATTTCGCCCATTAAATCTTCATAGTTGGTCAACTGTTGCATCGTTTCTGGAGTCCCCCGCATATGCATTAAGATGATCGGGACTCTCAGGTGAGCGACTGTCGCCAACATTTGGCTATCGAAATCTCCGCCTGAAATATCATTCACCCAGTCTGCACCTGCCTCTACCGCAGCCTGAGCGACTTCGGAGCGCGTCGTATCAATAGAAACGGGAATAGTGCCATAGGGTTCCGGTAAATTTCGCAAGCCTTCAATGACTGGGATCGCCCGATTCAACTCCTCATCGAGGGAAATTTGAGGACTACCAGGGCGGGTGGATTGTCCACCAATATCGACCACATCTACTCCACGATCGACTAAATATTGGCTGTGGGCGATCGCCGTTTCTAAACGATTAAACTGCCCTCCATCACTAAAACTATCTGGCGTAACATTCAACACTCCCATAATATAGGTTTTCATCCCCCAATCAAAGGAGCGTCCACGCACTATCCAAGCCATAATCTTTTTGTCCTGAGCCAACCTAACGTTTTATAGCATTTTTTATAAAGCGACGCTTAACAAGGGGCTAAGTGCCCCTTGCCTCCCAAGGCATGATTAATGGCAGGCTTAAAGGGAAATGGTATTAGGGGCTTGGCCAACCAACCCCTACGCCATCAGCAATTCACCCCTGGAATTACTGGTAATTGACAATCCGGGCAAACCCTTTTGCATCCAGACTTGCGCCGCCAACAAGGACACCATCAATTTCCGTTTGGGCCATGATCTCATCAATATTTTCTGGTTTAACGGAACCTCCATATTGAATCGGCACATCCTGATTCGAGAGCTGAGAACGAATCAAACCAATCACCCGGTTGGCTTCCTGAGAATCACAAGTTTTTCCGGTTCCAATTGCCCAAATCGGCTCATAGGCAATCACCAATTGACTTTGATCGATCCCGATTAAATCGAGATCCAATTGGGAACTAATATGAGATTCTGTTTCCCCATTCGCTCGTTGTGTTTCCGTTTCTCCCACACAGAGAATGGGGATTAGCCCGTGTTTCTGAGCCGCCTTTAGACGTGCATTAACCGTTTGATCCGTTTCGCCAAAATACTCCCGGCGTTCGCTGTGACCAATGACCACATACTGTATTCCGATCTCCGTCAGCATGGGTCCCGAAATTTCACCGGTATAAGCACCCTGGTCTTCCCAGTGAATATTTTGAGCGCCAAGATCGACACGAGTGTCCCTTAATTTTTCGGCTAGAATCCCTAGATCTGTAAAGGGAACGCACAAAACGACGGTTCGTTGTGCGGGGGTTTGTTCCAATTGAGAGAGAAATGTTTGCACAAACTCTAGGCTCTCGGCCTGGGTTTTGTGCATTTTCCAGTTACCTGCTAAAACTATCTTTCGCACTGATGAAGTAATCCTCAGACTAAGCAATATTCATAAGCTCAAAGGAGCATCGTATCTTGTTTTGGGTGCTTCCGGCAATCGTTATGTCAAATCCCAAAAATCACGCTACACATCAATCCCCGTGTCCCCGTGTCTCCGAGTCCCGGTGTCAATCACCTGTTGCCAACATCTAAAGAGTTGATATTACCTGGGGCGATCGCCAATTTTGTATAGAATTGTAAAGGAATTGGATCGTTGGAGAATCACAACCCTTATGGCAAACGTTGAAATTTACACCTGGCGCACCTGCCCTTTTTGTCTGCGAGCCAAAGCCCTGTTAGACCGTAAAGGTGTTGAGTATACTGAACATCGTATCGATGGAGACGAAGATGCACGGGATGAAATGGTAAAGCGCACAGGCGGACCGCGATCTGTCCCTCAAATCTTTGTTGACGACAAGTATGTGGGCGACTGTAGCGGTATTTACGACCTTGATGTCCAAGGAAAACTTGACCCCATTTTAGCTCTGTAGCAGAGTCTGTAGGGGCGAAAAAATTTTCACCCCTACAGACTCTGCGGCATCTTCCAGAGTCGCCAAGCGGCAAGTGTAGGGTATTTTTTTTGAGACATTAAACATGATATTTTGACTTATTAATAAATACAAATTTGTAGGCTGGGCTTCATTCGTCAGTTTGAAAAGTGTATTCAGCAATCGATCCACTGGCATCAGTCACAGTAATTGGCCGGTTGAGCTGTTTGTATAGAGTTTCAATAGAAACTACTCCATTGTTATGAATTTTTGTAAAGAATTTCGGATGAAGGAGGAGCGATCGCCTTCTGTTTCGTTCTAGAGTTTCCTAGAGGCGATCGCTTTACCTTGAGTTATCCTCGTTTGCGAGTAGCCATCTTCCCGAGTCGGACTAAACCCAGTACCGCCATACAGAGATTTACGCTGTGATGGAGAACTCAAGGGGTGACCAGGAGGATCTATTTATTTTAGCGATCGCGATCGTGAAAAATAGTTTTTCTATTACCCATTACCACGCGAAGCTCTGTAACCGGTCCAACCCATCAACGGTTCTTCTCCTAAATTCCAGAATCTAGCACGTTCTGTTCCTAGCTTGAGAGTCAGTTCCTGAGTTTGATTAATAGAACCGATCGCCTCACAAGATAATTCCCGCTCGTGAAAAGCTTTCTGAATGAAAGGCACATATTGCGATCGCGCACTCAATAAAAACCCGTAACTGGGAAAACTCTGTAACCAAGCTATGCGATCGCAGTTTATGGGTTGGACAATTGCGTCTAAGTCAATCACTGCACCACATCCAGAGGTTTCCAATAACATCAGCGCTGTTCCCAATACACCCCCCATACTAATATCTTTGCCAGCATCGCACCAGCCAGAATGGGCAATTTGCGGGAGAATAGCCAGATCGTCGCGAAGGCGTTGGCGATCGCTTTTTGTGGCAGCATTCCAGAAGGGATAATCTTGATAAAATTCGCCTCGTAAGTCAATTGCCATCAACAAGATATCTCCTTCTTGGGCATTAAAACTCGTTATTAGATGTTGAGCTTGTCCTAAAATAGCCACAGAGAGCGCGCTATAGGGACTATTTCCATTCGTATGCCCTCCCACGATAGGCACATGATACGCCTCTGCTGCGGCTTGCATCCCTTCCCAAAGTTGACGACTCTCGCTGGTTGAAGGCAACCACAACGTATCGACAACAGCAAGGGGTTCGCCTCCCATGGCATAGATATCGCTCACATTCACCATCACAGCACACCAGCCGGCAAACCAAGGCTCTTGTGTGACTAAAGAAGGGAGCATTCCCTCAGTAGCCAATAACAGATAGCGATCGCCTTGCCAAATCGCCGCACAGTCATCTCCGAGTAAAATAGATTCCGGATCTTTATCCGGATTTCCACCAAGATATCGGGCAGCAAGCTGAATATCCTGCTTCTGTCGAATACCCAAAGAACAACGCAACTGTGCGACGAGGTCTGACAATGCCACCATAACTTAAGCAACCTCTAACCACTGAGGGATTCCCTGGGGGCGCAGTTCGCCATTGGGAGGATAATAAGCAAGATTCGCTTGCATCAGATGGTGAGGGCGATCGCAAATCCTTAACTCTTGCAATGAATCCCAATGCAGTCGTTGAAAGAAGCGCACATTTTGTAATTGTACAGTTGCCAAAAACTTCGAGCAGCCCCAAGTCTGAGCCGTTTGCACAGCCTTTTCGATTAAACCTTTGCCAATGCGCCAACCGCGCCGGTGCTGCCGATGTACACCCAAGCGTCCGCCATACCAAACACCCGGCTGAGACTCATAAATCCGTACAACTCCCACCACTCGTTCCCAAGCCGCAATATCCGGTTGATAGATACTCTGGGGAGCGGTGAGAGCAACAATTGGATAAGCGATATCATCAATATCATCGCGATCGCTCCAGCGAAATAAATCCTGTTCCTGGCAAAAAATCTCATAGCGCAGCCCATAGTATTCTCTCACCTCTGTTGCGGTTTGTGCTAATTCAAATCGATAGGAATGTCGCATAATTTTATGATTCTCATAATATTTTTTCTTGGGATTAAGATAGCAAACACTTGCCTCTTGAATTTGACTATTTCGATACTAATTTCATTTTTTTCTAGTTGTTCTCCTTAAATTCTGTCCCCTCTTCCTTGCTCCCCACACTGACGCACTTCATATCACTTACCCAGATCGACTCTTTATATTCTTTTTATAAAGCGACTCCGATCTCGAACAACGATGGTGGTAAGCTATCCTTGACAAGACCTAACCAATGGAATCAAACACTATGTCAGATGATGTAGCAGCAATAGTCATTGACAATGGCTCAGGAATGGTCAAAGCTGGCTTTGCTGGAGACAATGCCCCAAGAGCCATCTTTCCCAGTATTGTGGGGAGACCTCGCCATCAAGGAGTGAACATAGGAACGGGGCAACCAGACTCTTATATTGGGGACGAAGCCCAGAGCAAACGAGGAATTCTGACCCTCAAAAATCCCATCGAACATAGAATTGTTACCAACTGGGATGATATGGAGAAGATATGGCATCATACCTTCTATAACGAACTGAAAATCGATCCCTCCAAACACCCGGTTTTACTCACTGAAGCCCCATTAAATCCCAAGGCAAACCGCGAGAAAATGACGCAAATTATGTTCGAGACATTTAAAGTCCCGGCCATGTATGTTGCCATTCAAGCCGTTCTCTCACTCTACGCCAGCGGGCGCACCACTGGAATTGTTTTAGACTCTGGCGATGGAGTCAGTCATACGGTTCCAATTTATGAAGGATATGCCCTCCCTCATGCCATTATTCGCCTCGATTTAGCCGGCCGAGATTTAACCGACTATCTAGTGAAAATCTTGGCCGAGCGGGGATATAGTTTAAACACGACCGCAGAACGGGAAATTGTCCGCGATATTAAAGAAAAATTATGCTATGTTGCTCTCGATTTCGAGCAGGAGATGCAAACAGCAGCCAGTAGTCGTTCTTTAGAAAAATCTTATGAGCTACCGGATGGCCAAGTCATCACCCTGGGCAACGAGCGATTCCGGTGTCCGGAAACCTTGTTCCAACCTGCCTTTATTGGCATGGAATCGGCGGGAATTCACGAAACCACATACAATTCGATTATGAAATGCGATGTGGATATTCGTAAAGATCTGTATGCCAACACGGTTCTGAGTGGAGGAACAACGATGTTCCCAGGAATTGCCGATCGGATGCAGAAAGAAATTTCGGCTCTGGCTCCTCCCACCATGAAAATCAAGATTATTGCACCTCCGGAACGCAAATATAGTGTGTGGATTGGTGGCTCTATTCTGGCTTCTTTGTCTACCTTCCAACAGATGTGGATTAGCCGGCAAGAATACGAGGAAAGCGGCCCATCGATTATCCATCGTAAGTGTTTCTAAAGCTGGCGGCATTGTTCACCTCTTTATCGTTCCTATCATTTCAACCAGGAGGTCTATTCCTATGACAGATAAACCCGATATCTCGGAAGTAGCTAAGTTTGATAAATCGAAATTGAAGAACACTGAAACTCAAGAAAAAAATACGCTTCCGACTAAAGAACAGATCGAGCAAGAAAAAGCTGAAGCTAACCCGGAATAGGGGATCTTTAGTCTTCTAAGAAACCTCAGTTTTGGATAAGTCAGGTATTTAGACGCAAAGAGGTAGGGGCATTTCAAGCGATCGGCAAGTTACGATGATTCCAAGATGGAGATCGCCCTTCCTCTCTTGCTCCTTTGCCCGTGTTGTTTATCCAAAACTGATTTTAGAAAACAGCTCGGTGACTGAGGAGAAAGACCGACACGCGATCGCGCAACATTAGGATTCAAAGGTCGATAGCGCCGAACATGCACCGCATTTGGCGCAACCGGCTTGCATGTTTTGAGATGACATTCCCGCTTTTCGTAACAAATCCCCGATCGCTTGGTACAAACGGTACATAAATTCGCTATCCGATGCGGGAGTATGCTCCAAAGGCGTTCCCGTAATCGGGACAAAAGGGACGACAAAGGGATAAACGCCGGTTTGAATCAGGAGATCGCTCACTGCTATCAATGCCTCTAAACTGTCGCCTAAACCAGCCAGCAAATAGGTACTCACCTGCCCCCAACCAAACACCTCGACTGCTGCGGCAAACGCCTCAAAGTAGTATTCTAAGGAAACTTCTGCCTTACCCGGCATGATTTTGGCGCGCACTTCTGGGGTGACGGCTTCCAGATGCATCCCCAAATTTTCAATCCCCGCATCCCGCATTCGCTGGAACCAGATAAAATCTGCGGGAGGTTCGCATTGAGCTTGAATGGGAATCTTCACCCGTTGTTTAATCGCCCGCGCGCACTCTGCCAAATAAGCCGCCCCGCGATCGCTCGTATTCGGCGTTCCCGTCGTCATGACTATCTGCTTGACTCCATCCAAACGCACGGCTGCTTCTGCCACCTCTGCTAATTGGGCGGGCGTTTTGCGAGCGATGGTTTGCCCCGCTGCTAACGACTGCCCGATCGCACAAAATTGACAGGCGCTCTCGCGATCGCCATAACGCATACAGGTTTGCAAAACTGTTGTCGCCAAAACATCATGACTGTGCAGCAATGCAATCTGTTTGTAGGGAATCCCTTCCGCCGTTTTCAGGTCATAAAACCGAGGCTGTCGGGGAAACGAAATCGAAGCAACGGTTTCCCCGCAATGGGCTAGGGTACTCTCGATCTCCTCCGTATGAGATGAGGCCAGGCTGTAAGGAGAATCAGCGGCCGTCCCCGTATAGACTGGAACCATCACCGTCGTCCCATTAACGGCGATCGCCTTATGATCCGAGGGTCCAGCACCGCCTTGACGACCCGATGCTCCTCCATTTTGCCCGGTCAGTTGCAATCCTTGCGATTGCAATTCGACAATTAACCGTTGTTTATTCATAATTTCATATCTAAAGATTCCGGGACAGATTCCGCGCCCCCACCATTCGACGAACCAGCGATCGACTCAAACGATAGAGGGTTGCGATCGCGTATGATTTCACGCATCATGGCTTTCGGTTGGCGATCGATCTGCAACTGCAACAACTCCGGGCGAGCATAATGTCCGACAGAATCCATCATGCGCTTGCGCTTCGTCAACAGCGAAAAATCTAAATCGGCAATCACCAACCCTTCGCCTTCCGTTAAAGGCGTAGCTAAATGATTCCCTTCCGGCCCGATAATAGCGGTATTGCATCCCCCTTGCAACACCTTTTGCAAGCGCTCATCTGTCGTAATTTGTTGCACTTGTTCCGGAGATAACCAACTGGTAGCATTAACCACAAAACAACCCGACTCGAGAGCATGATGGCGAATGGTCACCTCAATTTGCTCTGTGAAGATATCGCCAACGAGAGAACCGGGAAATTGAGAACAATGAATCTGCTCGTGCTGCGCCATCAATGCATAGCGGGCGAGAGGATTGTAATGTTCCCAACAGGCGAGTGCGCCCACTTTACCAATGGCTGTATCGACCACTTGTAAGCCCGATCCATCTCCTTGACCCCAAACCATGCGTTCGTGATAAGTGGGGGTAATTTTCCGCCGTTTTAGAGCTAAAGTGCCATCGGCATCAAAGATCAGTTGCGTGTTATAGAGCGACCCCGCATCTCGTTCGTTAATCCCTAAAATCACCACCATGCCATACTGACTGGCAGCTTGAGCCACAGCCTCTACCGCCGGCCCCGGAACGGTTACGGCCTCCTCATAAAGGCGCATATGTTCCTTTCCCATCAGAACCGGAGGTTGAATGAAGGAAAAATAGGGATAGTAGGGAACGAAAGTCTCTGGAAAAACGATTAAGCGCGCATCCTGTTGGGCGGCTTGTGCGATCGCCTCAAGGACTTTGTTTAATGTTCCTTCCCGACTGAATAAAACGGGAGAAATTTGAGCGGCAGCCGCACGAATTGTGCCAGTATAGTCGAGCATCATAGAGCGCTTTAGATGAGGGAATAGGGAACAAGGAATGGGAAATGGATTACATGGTCCAAGAATCCAAGATCAAGGCCCCTGCTTGGCGATGAACTAAAACAATATCGAGGACATCGAGAGGGTTAATGGGAATAATTCCAGGGATTAAAGAGGGTTCACCGTGACCGTAAAGGGCTTGTAGAGCAAAGCGACAAGCGTAAACTTTACCGCCTTCTTCCATGATTTTGACCAACTGATTATTGATGGCCATATGTCCGGGAAAAGCTTCATCGCCAAGTTTGGGAAAACCACGTTGAATGCCTAGGGTAACGCCCGGGCCATAAAGAAGAATTGAGGTTTCAAATCCTTTGCGAATCAGGCGCGTCGCTTGCAAGAGATTTACTAGACCAATGGAACCTTCAAAGGCAACCGTGTGGAAGGTAACCAGGGCTTTTTCACCAGGTTCGGCTTTAACATCTGGAAAAACTTTCTCTTCGTAATTAACAAAAAAGTCACCGGCTTGGTGTTTGGGGGTAGTTACTTCTGGCACGATAATTCCTCAATTTTTTTGTAGATTCAGCATGATTTGGCATAACGTGATGCCTTGCTCTCGAAGGTAGATTAATGCCCTCCACAATTTGATTTTTGTATGTCTAGCTACATAAAATCCAAGTCTAGTGAGATGGATAGGAACAACCGGATAAATTGATTGCCAGTCAGGAAAATTGCGATCGCACCCTAGCGAAATCGATAGTGGTCAGATAAATTGATTCTTTTTCGGATAGGCTTGGCGATCTTCCTGTTACAATCCAAGGCGATGGTTGTCCTTGTTATTTCAAATCGCAATTGATCCATGCCAGAAATACGCTTTGAGATTGAGTGGCCCGATGGAATCCGAGAAGTTTGCTATTCTCCTTCTTTAGTGGTACAAAAGCATTTAACTGCCCAAACCGAGTACGAGCTGGCCAATTTTATGGTGCGATCGCGCACGGCTCTGCAAGAAGGCAGCGATCGCGTGAAAGCCAAATATGGGTTTGCCTGTAGTTTGGCGTTGGGACAGTTAAAGAAGTTAGAAACCGCTTCGACTCGCTATTCCTCTGATGCTAAGGTGAAGGTCTTACAGTTTATTGAATAATGGATTAAGCGTTGGCGATCGTATTGAGCATCCAGAACTAAAAAATACAGCAGGAACTGCTGTTATGAAGTACAGTTGACGCTAAAATAACGATAAGCCACCTCTTTTAGGGCGATCTGTGGGCAGGAAAAATCGATGTGCAACAAAGCTTTGCTAATCATAGATGTGCAAAAAGGTTTCGACGATCCAAGGTGGGGGAATAGAAACAACTTAAATGCTGAATCGCATATTGCGTTACTGCTTTCCGCATGGCGTAGGAAGCATTTACCCATAATTCATATACAGCATTGTGTCGAATATTCAGCAGAAGATATCCATCGAATTCATTTAGCCAGTCTGGATCGCGAATTTTGCACGGTGCGTTCTACTGAGTGGGTATTAAATGAAATCGCAAATCCAACAAGCTGAATACTAGGCGATCGCCCCAGGGTTATGGCAAAGTGCTGTATTGGTCTCGATATTTTAACGCCGATCGTCAAACCAACCATTTTGCATCAGTTGATAGAGAGCCTGCATCCGTGTTTTGGCTTTGAGTTTGGCTAAAGTATTGTTAATATGAAACTTAACGGTACTTTCGCTAATATAGAGCCGATTCGCGATTTGCCGATCGCGCAATCCCTGTGTCAGCAATTTCATTACTTCCCGCTCTCGTACGGATAGGGTGGGTTGGGTTTGCGTGTCATCTTCAATTCCCCAGATTCCTCCACCCATAATCGTTTCAATGGCTTGCCTGAGTTGTCTGGGATTGGTTTCTAAGTCGATTTTCGCTTTCACGGTTTTGGGAATAATTGGGCTATCGTGCTGCACCCAAACCACATACTGACTTTCATAAATTAAACTACTGCGATCGCTAATTAAAGGGATCTTTTTTGAGGGAGTCACGCATAGACTAAACCCGGCAGCAACAACCATTTGCGAAAAGGCAAATTGCAAAGCCGGCGATCGCATATTAACCCGCACGCGAATAGGGTTTGGCTCTTGGGCATAAGGGAGTTGCAGAGCAATTTGGAGAATGGTTTGGGGACTGTCTAAAATTGCTTCTAATCGTCCTCCCAAACAAGTACTGGCAAAGGAAATATGCTCGATCTCGTGAGGCAGGAAACTATCTTGTAGGCTGTTCTCTTCCAGGGCGATCGCCTCAGAAACCGGTACAATCGATCGCAAAATCGCAAATTCTTGTTCGTAAATTAAAGAACAGGTCATGCAATTGAGCTGCTGCACGACTTCCGCCAAACGCAAAAACAGATAAGTTAACGAGATGGGTAGCGATCGCTCTGTCCCCACTAATTTTAAGGGTACGCGCTGTAAGATATGTGCCAAGCGATCCGAGAGCATGGGAGAGGGCAGATTGAGAGGCGATCGCTGGGCCGACTTAGAATGCTGCGATTTTTCAAATTCCAGCGCATTCCCCAGAGCTACCGTCACCGTCGTACACAAACTCAATAATATTTCTAAAAATTCTGGGGCTAGAGGTTCGCAACTAAACACCGCTAATACCCCAACCACCGTTTCTGGCGTGGCTAAAGGATACCCGGCAAATCCTTGAATACCATGATGAATAGCCCAATCTCGATCTTTCACCCAAGGTTCATCCGGTAGATTATTACTTAAAAAAGACACGCGATTTTGCGCGATTTTCCCGACCTTAAACGCTCCCATCGGCACTTGTCCGAAACAGCCATCCGTATTGGTATATAACCCAGAAGAAGCCACCAGCTTGAGATGAGGAAACTGACGTTCTACCAACCAAATTCGAGCTAACCTACAATTAAACTGTTCGACCAGTTCTTGCGTGACTCGATTGGCAATTTCTCGAGCATCTAAACAGCCATAAATACTTTGGGCAATTCGATTGGCTTGGTGCAAATCGAAGAGCAATCGCGGGACATTCAACAGATTGGGACTTGGATCGGACATAGTAAGGCTAAGGAGTTGCGCTATTCCATTGATTCCCAAAATCACGCCGAATTCTGTAAAGCTGGAAACATTGTTGAGGCAAGCCCGATCGCTTTTTACCTATGGAAATAGATAGGGGTAATGTTATGGCTTCGTTGTAGAAATTAACTTGTGGCAAGTGCCCCTATTTTTAGCATCAAACCTGGGAATTCTGTAGCCAGACATACAAGAAAACACTCAAGCCGAATCTAATCTGGCAAACAGGGCAATGTTGAGCGTTAATGAGATCGCTGGCCAGAACCAAGATCGCAATCCTGAAGCATTTATTGATGGAGAATTTAGTGATGAAGACACATTATTCAGTAGCAATTGTTGGCGGAGGACAAGCTGGACTCTCCATGAGTTATTGTCTGCAAGAGAGAGGAATAGATTGCATTATTTTTGAAAAAAATCAGATCGGCTATTCTTGGCGATCTCTGCGCTGGGATAGCTTTTGTTTAGTTACGCCTAACTGGCAATGCACATTACCTGGATATACTTACCCAGGAAACGATCCAAATGGATTTATGCAACGAGATGAAATTGTGCAATATATCCAGGATTATGCCCAATCATTCAATCCTCTGATTAAAGAAGGCGTAGAAGTTCAACGGTTGCATCGTCCGGATAGCAAAGGATATACCTTAGAAACCAGCCTTGGCGAATTTACTTGCGATGCCGTTGTCATTGCCACAGGAGGTTACCATCGTCCTAAAATTCCCGCCTTATCAGAGCGTGTTTCTTCCCATATCAAACAAATCCATTCCTCAGAATATAAAAACCCTGAATCTCTTCCCGATGGAGAAATTTTAATAGTTGGTACGGGACAATCTGGCTGTCAAATTGCCGAAGATCTGCATCTTGCGGGCAAACCCGTGCATTTGTGCGTGGGTGGCGCGCCTCGTTCCCCTCGGAAATATCGCGGGAAAGATGTGGTAGATTGGCTCGATAAAATGGGATATTACGACCTTTCTATCGACCAGCATCCGGATAAGCATAAAGTCCGTACTAAAACCAATCATTATGTTACCGGACGAGGGGGCGGACGAGAAATCGATCTGCGACATTTTGCCACAGAAGGAATGAAACTCTACGGACATCTGGTCGATATTGAGGGCGATCGCCTACAATTCCGAGATAATCTCAAGGAAAACTTAAATGCTGCCGATGCTGTGGCTGAAAGCATTAAACGCACCATCGACGGTTTTATTGAGAAACATAATATTCCGGCTCCCATCGAAACGCCCTATCAACCGGTATGGGAACCCAAAACCGAAGTATTGCAGTTAAATTATCGCGATGCCAACATTAGCACGGTGATTTGGTGTACGGGCTATACGTCCAACTATGAATGGATCGAAATTCCCATCTTTGACGGTAAAGGCTATCCCAGTCACGATCGCGGGATAACCTCAGTATCGGGATTATATTTCCTCGGTTTACCTTGGCTGTATACTTGGGGTTCGGGTCGCTTTTCTGGAATAGCGCGGGATGCGACTTATCTGGCTAATTATATTGCTAGTACCCAACAGACTTTTAATCTGAGCTACACGGGTGTCATTGAGCAAGCTGCACTCGGCTCGTAAAACCATTTTACGCAATGACCCAATTGCTACATCAATCGTGAATTAGGGTTGGCTGAAAATGCGATCTGTGGAGGTTAGGGAACAGGCTTGAAAATTTAAACCCTAGCAATGCAAACTATTGTCTATTGTCTATTATGCGAGTTGCCCTTTTAACGTACTCAACCAAACCTCGCGGTGGCGTAATTCATACCATGGAATTAGCCGAAGCTCTCGATCGCAGGGGACTCTCGGTTTGCATCTTTGCTCTGAATAAAGATGGGGGGAATTTTTGCCGTCCTCTCACTTGCAATTATCGTTTAGTCCCCACCAAGCCGCCTCCCCAGACTATTGATGGTGTGGTAGAACAGCGCATTCAAGAGTATGTCAATTATTTCAGTCAACATGAAGATAATTACGATATTTACCATGCTCAGGACTGTATCAGCGCCAATGCTTTGGTGAGGCTGCGATCGCAAGGCTATTCCATTCCTTACATTCTGCGCACTGTCCATCATATTGACAATTACACCAGCCCTTATTTACAAACTTGTCAAGAAAAATCAATTTTACTGAGCGATCGCTGTATCTGCGTCAGTCATTACTGGCAGCAAGAATTACAACGATTATATAAAATTGATGCGCCAGTGGTCTTTAATGGAGTCAATACTCAGCGCTTTTCTGCGCTCAAAGAGGGTTCGGAAAACAGTTTGAAAAAGCGTTTGGAGATTGTCGGAAAACCCGTTTTTCTCAATATTGGTGGGGTAGAACCGCGCAAAAATTCAATTCGGATTTTACAGGCATTTGCCCAAGTTTTACCTGAGTTTCCACAAGCGCAATTGATTATTGCTGGAGGACTGACCCTGTTTGATTATTCGGATTATCAGGATCGCTTTTTTGCAGAAGTCAAACGACTCGGAATAGAGGAAGGAAAAGCGCTACTTTTACCGGGCGCGATCGGCGATCGCGATCTGCCGGTTCTCTATCGATGTGCCGATGCTTTTATCTTTCCCTCAGTTAAAGAAGGCTGGGGTTTAGTGGTGATGGAAGCGATCGCATCAGGACTTCCTGTTGTAACTAGCGATCGGCCTCCTTTTACAGAGTTTCTCACGCGAGAACAAGCTCTTTTAGTGGATGCCGAACAGGTCAATGAGATTGCAATTGCCATGAAACGAAGCATCGATCCAGAAACCAGAAAATCATTAATCCAAAACAGTCGATCGATTCTCTCTCGCTATACTTGGGAGAATTCTGCTCAAATGCACTGGAAATATTACCAAACGTTGTTGAGTGGCAATGATTTTTAATGAGGGAGATGGAGGGACAGGGAGATGGAATAATTTAATCCTAGGACTAAAAATAGTTTCCCCATTCCCCATTCCCCTTCTGCCGCGCGAAGTACTGTAAAACTAAACTAGATCCCAATGACCGATGACCAACACGAAGCGCTATAAACCATGACTCCACCTCTGTTACAGGTTGACCAGTTATCAATCGCCTATAATCCCCATTCAGAATGGGCTGTTAGGGATGTCTCCTTGACCCTGAAAGCGGGTAATCGCCTGGCTTTGGTGGGGGAGTCCGAGTGTGGGAAATCGACCCTAGGACGGGTGATTATGCGCTCCCTACTGCTAGAATAAACTCCCTTGCATAAATTCAGGTTGTTTCTTAACCTTTTTGGGAGGCCAAAAGACACCCAAAACAATCCAAGTATTATAAGGAAACACTGTTCCCATAAAAAACAGTGTATCTTTCTGGTTGCTACAAATTTCATTGAAGAACTTATTTCGCACACTTAAAGCTGCTTTTTCCTCATCCCCTAATCGATCCACTTCCTTGAGCCAAAGAACTCCTAATTCCCAATCTGTAATCATCACCTTATGAGGTGTATGGCTATCTTCACATTCAAATACATAGCGAAATTTATAGGGTATTTTACGCAAAGGTTTTTGAGGTGGGCCAAATAGTTTCAGTTGGTCAAATAGTTGTTGCCATTCAGGTTTCCACTCAGATTGATCCGGTTCAATTTTTAAATCAAGAACTTTTGTGGGACGGACAATGCCTAAAGAAGTGCGATCTGATTGATGTAATTCTTTCAGTTGTTTTACGGTGTAGATTGGCATTCGATCTATAATGTCCCGTCGCTCTTGCCAACCCCTTTTGGTTGAAAGAGGCTCTCCCAATATCTGTAGAGTCTCTAAAATGGGCTTTCTGCTTTCTTTGCGGCGATCTTTCCCATCACCATGAGCTAAAAGATCGACTTCTATCCACTGGTATTTACGAAATTGTTGATCTCTACTTCTATACCGATAATCAATCGGATAGAGCCTCACCCATTCATAATTCTCTGTAATTCCAGCCGTACAAATTAATTCTTGATAGCTGCTTGATGGATGAGGATAGGTCATGACTGTAATCAAAACTTTGGTTTTTATGGCTCGATCGCTCATTACGAATATCTAAGATGCTCAATGGGTAAGTTAATTATATCTGCTATATACTGAGCAAGTATGTTGCGATGGCAACATTCTGGATTGGCTTCCATACAGACTAAAACACTAGGTTGAGAGGTTAGGAGGGATATAACTGTCTCGATATCATCAGGGCAATTACATAAGTTAGAACGATAGCCTTCAAAGAGGGATTGATAGCGATCGCTTGAATTTAAGTTTTTGCGAGCGGCTCCAGGAATTCCTAATCCGGGAAGATGTTGATAGTCAATATCAAGAGAATGACACAACTTTTGTAAGGTACTTTTATGAAAACCATAGCGGCGTGCAATAGGATTATAGCGAACATCAATCAGCTTCTGAATTCCCGATTGCATCAGGAGATTGAGAAAATCATCAACAGTTTTCTTTTCATATCCAGCCGTATAAATTGCCAGGGGTGCAATTGGTCGTTCAGGTTTGCATTTATTGTCTATGGTGCTGTTTATTGTAAACCAGGGATAATGATGGTAAACTGTATTCTTTAACTCACATATAGATAACTTTCCATATTCATTGATTACGGTAGAAATATCTTCATGAATTTGGTTAGGCAAACGGACTTCCTGTTGTTCTCCTACGGGAGTGAGTTGCCAACGATTGGACTCTTGCTTCTTTAAAAAACCATTGCGGACTAATACATCAACTTCACGATTGAGGGTGAATGAATAGGGTCCGTATAGATAAGGAATAAATCCATAAAAGGTCGAACCACCACCAGATGGGGTTTCTTGATGAAGGAGAAATGACCATTTCATTAGTTGTAAAAGAGAAATATTCCCCCCAGTTCTTTGAATTATTTTCAACAATATTCTTTGACGATAAAGCATAGTATTTGCAAAGTATTTCTCTTTGTAATTATAACATTTAATCCTGGTATTACCAGGATTATTGATGAAATTTCTAGGAACAGAGAAAGAGCAAGAAAAGACTAGAGACGATCTGTGGGTTACCGTGCTATAAAATTGCAAATGGTATACAGTCAAGGATATTCGATTTCTCTATAAATCCTTTCCTATGACTCCACCTCTGTTACAGCTTGACCAGTTATCGATCGCCTATAATCCCCATTCAGAATGGGCCGTTAGCGAGGTCTCCTTGACTCTGAAAGCGGGCGATCGCCTGGGTTTAGTGGGGGAGTCGGGGTGTGGGAAATCAACCTTGGGACGAGCCATTATGCGCCTGTTGCCGTCCCAGTCCCAGGTGCAAGGAGACATTCAAGTTGAGGGAAAATCGGTTTTAGGGTTAAGCGAAGAGGAACTCCAACGGTTTCGAGGAGAAGAAGTCGCGCTCATTTTCCAAGATCCCATGACTCGTCTCGATCCTTTGATGACGATTGGCGATCATTGTGTGGAAACCCTACAGTCTCACCAGTCTTTATCCTATCGGGAAGCCAAAGATCGGGCGATCGCTGTTTTGGAAACCGTTAGTATTTCTGCGTCCCGATGGTCTCAATATCCCCACGAGTTTAGCGGCGGAATGCGTCAGCGGGTGGCGATTGCCTTAGCGCTATTATTAAATCCGAAGCTGATTATTGCCGATGAACCCACCACCAGCTTAGATGTAACGGTCTCTGCCCAAATTCTACAGGAATTAACCCGATTATGTGCCGAGCGGGAAATGGGGTTATTGCTGATTTCCCACGATTTAGCCTTAGTGGGGGAATACTGCTCGGAAATTGCAGTGATGTATCAAGGGAAGTTAATTGAGCGCGATCTGAGCAAACAGGTACTCTTTCATCCCCAACAGGAGTATACCCAATCTTTGCTGGAAGCGGCACTCCATATTCACGCGATCGAGACCAAAGCAGTGACGACTGTCCCCGAAAAGCAACCCTTACTTCAAGTGGACGATCTGAACAAACATTACAGCTTAGAGAGCAATTTAATCCAACAACTGTTTACCCGAAACGCAACCGTAATTAAAGCCGTGGATGGGGTCAACTTTGAACTTTATCCGGGGGAAATTTTAGGACTTGTCGGAGAATCGGGTTGTGGAAAAAGTACCCTTTCGCGCACCATTTTACAACTGATTAAACCCACCTCTGGCAGGGTCGAATTCTTGGGCAATGGGATTACCTCTATCAACCGTAAATCCCTGCGCCAACTGCGTCAACAGATGCAAATGGTTTTCCAAGACCCTCACGCCTGCTTAAATCCCCTCATGACAGTCGGTGAGAGCATTACTGATCCCCTCCTGATTCATGGTCTAGAAACCCCCAAGACGGCGAAACCAAGGGTCACAGAGATGCTAGAAAGAGTCGGTTTAACCCCCACAAAAACCTACTATTCTCGCTATCCAGGAGAACTTTCTGGGGGACAACAGCAACGGGTGGCGATCGCCCGCGCTCTGATTACGCGGCCGAAACTGGTGATCTGCGATGAACCCGTCAGTATGCTCGATGCCAGTGTGCAAGCACAGGTTCTACAACTGATGTTAGACCTGAAACGGGAGTTTGAACTGACCTATCTGTTCATCACCCATGACCTGTGGGTAGCGCGATTTTTATGCGATCGCATCGCGGTCATGAATCAAGGTAAAATTGTCGAACTCAACACCACCCACGAAATCTTTACCCATCCCCAGCATCCTTACACCCAAACCCTGCTTGCTGCTGCTCCCTTACTGGCGATGTAGTGCTTCGCCCTAGGGAAATAGTGCAAAGGATAGTTAGGATATTGCCTATTCCCTATTCCCTATTCCCTATTCAGAAGATTGCAGGAAAGTTTGTACTGTACCATCAGGATTAAAAACAACACGCAAGCGAGGTTGAAGATTACTTTCTAGGGGGGAAACTAAAGGTTCACCCAGTAACGGAATTCCCGTGCGATCTAAATAAGTTGCTGCGGTTTCTCCGAGGGGAGAAATGCCTTGAACTGTGCCATCGACATTCAGCGTAATATTATATTCAATTGTTTTATTTAAACTTTCTGGAGGAGTCCAGCGCTGTTCAAAATATTGCCGGGCTTCAGCAACTTGGGGAATATTATCAAATAGATTACGTTCCGCTCTTGCACTCAGGTCTAATGGAGGAGAAGCACTTTGAGCTTCTGTCGGAGGAATTACATCATCAAGTTCTGTGGGGGGACGCTCTAGGGAGGGTGCAGGTGCAAGGGCAGGGAGTTCAGCCTCAGGAGCCGGTAAAATAGCCGCTGATTCCGGTTCGTCTAAAGGGATAGGGGGGGGGAGCGCGATGCCCTCGGGAGGGGCACTCAAGACCGGCTCAGGTGGCGGAAAACTGGGTGCAGGAGGGGGAGCTGAAGCGGCTATACTTGGAGGTTCGGATGGGGTCACATTGGCAATAGGAGGAGGATCGGGAGATTCAGGGGTAGTTTCTCCCACAGGGGGAGGAGGAGGTAGTTTTTCATCGGAAGTCATGGGAGAGGGTGAGGGTGAGGGGACTTCCTCTAGGGGGGCAGAGGGAACAGTGGGTTGTTGGACAATCGAGGCATTATCCTCAATCTCTGGACTTTGAGTTTCCTTTTCACTCTGGGGTTGAGTCGCCGTTTCAAAACTTGCTTCTGGATAGGGATACAAGTCTTTCAAGACGATGACACTGGTAGCGGTGATGCCAAGACCCAGCAGGAAACTGGCTACAAATCTTAAGGTTGGGTTGGGTGGAGAGATGGGTTTGGGAGTTTCAACTCCTTCAGGGAGAGTAACGAGATCTAAGGTATATTGTTCGATCGCCGTGGCCAGATCGAACAGTTGCAGAGCGCTGAGGGTAACAGTGAGGTCGTTGTCATCTTCTCCGAGGGGGCCGAGGTTGAGTTGATGTTGGGTGAGGCGTTTGGGTTCGGTTGGAGGAGACTGGGTGAGGAGCGTTTGAACGGTGGTAGTAACAAGATCGCAGAGGCTTTCGAGTTGGGTGCGATCGCCCTTAACCGTAATTTTAGCCTCTGTTCCTTTCCGTGGGTCATCGAAATGTAAGCGAAAGCGCAGGTTTTTGATTACCGGTTGTTTCATCCATCGCGAGAGGGGAGAAGATTGACCGATAATTTCTAGGGTGCAGGTGGGTGGGGTATAGCGTCGGATGACGGAGGAACTCATGGGATCAATTAATAATTAATAATGAATTCAGAGGGAGCGGTCTAGGAGGGCTAACCAGAGACGACGAGGGCCTCCGGGACTTGAGTAAAAGAGCAGATCGATTAGGAGTTTGAGGGCTAGGGGGGTAAGCTCATCGGGGGAGATGTCTTCACCGTCGAGCATTCGCTCTTGATAAGTATTGGTAAAAGTGTCGAGATAATCCCCCAGGAGGGACAT
>NZ_CEZBFX010000002.1:105353-136212 GCF_982964205.1 Roseofilum sp.
TCTTGATAAGTATTGGTAAAAGTGTCGAGATAATCCCCCAGGAGGGACATCGTATGTGGGGGGCGATCTTCGGCCGTTAGTTGTTCAAGTAGTCCGACTGCACGGCGAATCCGTTCTTGGTGATTTTGGGCTAATTCACAACAGATTAACACGAGCGATCGCGCCTCTTCGACATCGAGTTTTTTCCGGCCGCCACTCCCTTTGCGTAAGGGACTCGCTTGACGTAAACGCCACAAGCTGACGCGATCGCTAACTCCTGGTAAATTAAGTTTACTTGCTGCTTGTAGCATGGCTTCGGAGCCAATCCCCGCCAAGGCCTCCAGTGCCAGTAAAATCAGATCTAATTGGGTTTTAATATTGTCAAGTTGCTCTGGATCGGGGACTTGATCCAAGGGCAATTGGGACTTTGATTTAGGCGACTTCACGGGTGAAGGCATGATTTAAGCATAGGGCATGGTATTGATTCTAGTGTGAGTGTTACAGGTTTGGAAACCATTTGGGCAATGGAGCATGGGTCATGGGGAGAGTTAACGGAGATAGAATTCTCCTAGGGTTAAGCCTTCCATTAATCCAAAGGCCAGGATCGCGCTACCGAGCGGGACGGTTAAATTATCAATACCAAAGCGGGAAAACGCTTCTAAAATAGTGGCAAACAGAGCAACGATCGCTGAAGAAATCCAAATCAAGCTCACATTGCCATAAACCGGCAGCAAAATCACGACACAGATCAGATAACTGACCGCAAACATGGTTGTCGTTCCTTCCCAGGTTTTTTGAATCGTGCCTAGGGAATAGGGACGTGTACCAAAATTTTGCCCCACTAAGGCCGCTAGAGCATCGCCCCAAGTCATAATCAAAATGCCCAGAGCAGCATAATAGGGTTGATGCAACGGCCAAAAGAGGGCAATGAGCAGACCAATACTCACCGAGTAGAAAAATGTCCCCCAACTTTGGCGACCGATGCCATTAATGCCCGGTAGGATGGGGAAAGAGTAGGATAACAGGGCGATCGCACTAAATACAATCGAGGCAGCTATCCCCACCCAAGCAGGAATATCGAAGAACCAGGCCAACAGAATCACATTTCCTGAGCCAATATGAACCACCTTACGAATGATTTCCGCATTCGCCCAAGGATAACGACTCAGCCAGACCGAGGCAAAGAAGATGAATCCTAGCCATAGACTGATGGTGAGAAATTTTAGCTCTAAAGTAAAGACGGGGGAAATGGACACGATCGCCTACGGTTTCCAGTTTTCGACTGCTCTATGTCTGATTCTGCCAGAATTCGGCCCTAGGTGAGCTACATTTTCTCGTTATCCTGAAAATACTCAAGTCTGATGCCAACCCATGAGTACCCAAATCACTATTACCTTACCTGATGATGTTTATCTACAGGCTAAACGTTTTGCACAACTGGCTAACCGAGATTTAGCCAGCGTTTTAGCCGATACCATAATTTCCTTAATTCCACCCGTTAGGAGTAATGGATTAGATCTAAAATCCATATCTAGCCAGAAAAAGGTAGAGTTATACAACCCTCGTGAGCAACAATGGTCTTCCCATTTTACTGGGTCGGAAGATGGCACAAGGATTCAGGGGATTACAGCCTGTGGGCGAGCAACAGCGATCGCCTTAAAATTAAATAATCCCTATGCTGTAGCTGTAAGACAAGCTTGGGTTTCAGCCGGTTGGCATCCTCCGGAAGAGAGTTAATCAGATGCGCTCAACCTTGTGCCTCTCGATCTCCTACTGTTGAGTCTCTTCGCTCTCCTCCATTTCGGGTTCTCCCAGAATACGAGCTAAGGTCGCTCTTAAGGTTGCTGGATCTTGGGAAAAGCCTTCATGGGTGCGGGCGGCACAATGGAATTGAGCGCCTTGGGAACCGGTATTGGGCGCTAAAATCCAATCCACTTTGCCAGAGGCGATCCAACTTTGGAGTTGTTCATCTTGGCGGATAAATTTTTCCATTCCAGCGATCGCCGTTCCTTGAGCATGGGTGGGCGAAAAGGGAATTCGGGGTTTTTCTTCTAAGCTATGGGCGATCAAATAGAGTAGAGAGCGGTGATAAATGTTAGCGCATTGGTCGTTATTTTCCGCTTCATCAGTGAGGGTAAACAGGGTAAATTTGCCGATTTTGTTGTTGGCGATCGCCTGGCCATAACTTTCATGAAACGCTGATAGAGTGGAAGCAGGGGCCCAGAGGGTACAGGAGGCGATCGCCTGACCATAGCCCACATCTCCCTCCAGGAGGGAACCGCTAATTAAACCGTCTGTGGTTAACAGTTGTACCAAGGGTTCTAAGAGCAAACTGCCTAAACTATGACCAACGAGATGAATTTCTAGATTCGGCTCTTGTTTTTGCAATCGATCGATAAATTGCAAAATTAAGCGTATTCCCCCATTGTAGATTTTCGCTGCTTGTAAGGCTTTGGTTTTCAACACACTCCATTGAAGACTTCCCTCTGGACGGACAAGCGGTTCTAGGGCATCATCGAGGCGATCGAGCATAAAATCCTGATTGTCTTCTACTGTGCCTTCGGGTCGCCGCTGCTTTAAGCCATTTTGCAGAATCTGCGTTAACGTTGCACCATACTCATTATTCCAGAGGAAAGCAAGGGGATAAATTTCTTGATTGAGGAAGACTTGCCGCAAGTTGGTCATCGCTTCAACCACCTGGTCTTTTGACTGTAAACCCCCTGGGACAAATAGACAGAGGCGTTTTTTCTGCCAAGATTCGCTCATCTGGGGAAAGTCTTCGGTTAAAATTCTCTGGACAGCTTCAGAGGAGGTTGCATAGGTTCCATTGTCGCTTAATGCCCCATCTGCACCAATACTGATTAAGTGAGGACGCAAATTCGCATAGATAGCGCTGGTTTTTTGCTGACTACTGCGTGACTGAGATTTTCTGGGAATGGGATTATTGAGGATAATCGGAACCCCCAAACGCGCGACCCAAACATCAGTTCCGTTGAGCAGCCAATCATCATAGGCGATCAGAGCAAAGCCATTTTTGCCCCAGGTATTGCCCCAGGAGTTTTGGAACCAAAAGCCCCGTTCATCATAGCCCACTAGAGCAAAGGCATGGCCGCCTCGAATCGTTTCTTTGAGGGGGATCGCGCCATCTGAGTCGATTCTTTCCCAGCCTTCATGGACGAGTCCTGTGGCATAAAGGATTCCGACTTCTGCGATCGCACTATGCATGGCAACCAAGTCTTTATGATTCACCCGATAATAGGCTCCCAGGGGGCGTTGGGATGCATCCGAGGCTTGAGTTCCCGTCAGGTCTCGTTTCACTTTTCCGGAGCGATGGGTCCAGAGGCGATCGCTACACACTCCGTGTTTATGCCAGGCTTTCATGGCTCCTCTGGCACTCGATCCTTCGTAGTCTTCTCCCGGCCATTCATCGTAGCGTTTGGCCATAGCGTACAACATCCAGGGGCTAACTGGAGTCAGATTGTTTAACCCATAGCGTTTCGCCAGCAAATAATGGGCAACTGTAGCTAGGGCAAACCCAGTACAAGCCCCTTCCCGTCCTTGATCCAGAATGGGAATATTCAGTTTCCTGTATTCTTCCAGGTCGATGCGAGCCGGAACATCGACTAAGGTCGCTTCGTAGAGTTGGTCGCGAAAGTCGAGGGTATCGGGACGGGTGTCTAGGATGCGATCGACAACTTTGAGGATACTATGCATGAATGGGGAATACGGTATTAGCAACTGAGTTAATTTTATGGCTAACCTTAAACTTTAACCAGAATTTATTTACAAATCTAAAGATTTTCTGAAATTGTTACTACAATTACCAACAGAAATCACAAAAGTGGTATAATTTTCCAAATAAGTAAGATCTATCCAAAAAACAGTGGTAAATCACTCTAAGTTACTGATCGCAAATTTGCAAAAAGTCTCAAAACGGAGTGCGATCGCTGTATTTTGGATTGGACTTATAGTAATCATTGGCTGGTTTTTTGATATTGGATTCCTCAAAAGTGTGCTACCGGGTCTAGTGACCATGAAAGCAAACACTGCATTTTGCTTTCTTTTTAGTGGTATTTCCCTATGGGCATGGTATCAAGACCCAGGGACACATAAAACTCGTTTGACTTCCCAAAGTTCAGCAATTTTGGTATTTTTAATTGGTTTTTTGACCTTGATTCAATATGTCTCAACTATAGATTTTGGGATCGATCAACTGGTATTCAAAGATTCAGTAGATGCTGTTGCCAACGCTTCTCCGGGACGGATGGCAATCAACACTGCCTTAAACTTTTTACTGGTTGGATTAGCCTTAATCGCCATAGTTTTTCCCCGCAAAAATTATCTCAGTTCGCAAATATTGGCCCTAGGGGGCTTTTTAATTGCTTATTTAGGATTGCTGGGCTATCTTTACGGCAATGCTTACTTTTATAAATACGGTTCAGCCTTTAGTGCGATGGCTCTGCATACAACTATCGCTTTTCTCTTAAGTACCCTCAGCATCTTTCTGGCCAATCCCAAACGAGGATTAGCGTCATTAATCACCATGAACAATGCTGGGGGGATTTTGGCACAGCGCCTTATCCTTCCTGCTGTCCTGATTCCCCCATTTATTGGTTGGCTAATGTTATTGGGATATCGTGACAAAATCTACACTGCAGAATTAGCCATTTGCTTATTAGGCATTATCAATGTGATTGTATTTTCCAGCTTAATTGCCTGGAACGCCAGAGCGCTAGGAAAAATCGATCGCAAGCGCTTTGAAGCAGAAGCATCCTTAAAACGAGCCAATGAAGAGTTAGAGCTACGAGTTCAAGAAAGAACCCAGAAACTCGAACAGACTCTATTTGAACTGCGCAGTACCCAAACCCAGTTGGTGCAAACGGAAAAAATGTCCAGTTTAGGGCAATTGGTTGCTGGGGTTGCCCATGAAATTAATAATCCGGTTAACTTCATTTATGGGAACCTCACTCATGCCCAAAAATATACTGAAGATGTGTTGAATTTAATTGAACTGTACCAGAAATATTACCCCGAAATAGAAGAGGAAATAGAAGCAGAAATAGAAGCCATTGATCTAGAATTTATTAAGGAAGATTTGCCCTGCTTAATCGGCTCTATGAAAGTGGGTTCAGATCGGATTAAGGAAATTATTAAATCCCTACGTACCTTCTCACGAATGGATGAATCCCAGGTCAAAGAAGTGGATCTCCATGAAGGTTTAGATAGCACGTTAATGATTTTGCAAAATCGTCTGAAAGCGAAACCCGAACATCCAGAAATTCAGGTCATTAAAAACTATGGCGATATTCCTCGAGTTGAATGCTATGCAGGACAGCTTAATCAAGTCTTTATGAACTTGATCTCTAACGCGATTGATTCGTTGGATGAATATAATCAAAATCGTTCCTATGAAGAAATTAAGCAAAATCCCAGTTATATTCGCATTCACACTTACCCAGTCCAGAAGAGGGTAAAAATTGTGATTGAAGATAATGGCTTAGGTATTTGTGAAAAGTCCATTGAGAAACTTTTTGATCCCTTCTTTACTACGAAACCGGTGGGTAAAGGCACAGGTTTGGGTTTGGCAATTAGCTATCAAATTATTACGGAAAAACATCAGGGAGAACTGAATTGTTTCTCCCAACCTGGAAAAGGGGCTAAATTTGAGATGATGTTGCCTCTGGTTGTTGAGAATTGCGTTCTTCCGAGAACTTGAGATAAAATTACAGCACAAAGCGCTGTCATGGTCTTCCTAGAGTGACAGAAGAGGGGTAGAGTGCGAAGCCTTCTAGCAATAGAAAATGTCCCATAGCAGAGAAAGGGAGAGTTAGGACATTTTCTATTACCCATTGCCTATTGCCTCAAACCATAACCTAACTATCCTAACCAACTCCTTCTCTGCTAAGGTTTAATGGGTTTGAGCCAATTGTGGGCAAAGTCGATCGCCTCTGCTTGGGTGCTAACCTTGCCTTCAATTTGGGCGATCTGAATTTCGGTTAATAATTGACCGATTAACTTGCCTTTGGATAGATTAAGGGATTCAATCAAGGTATTACCCGCGATCGGGGGTTGGGGATAAACGACAGGATCGTTGGGATTGAGGAAGCGATCGCACAAGGGCGCAATCGCCTCCACAGCCACCCCTCTCACCCGTGCTAAGAGCATCAGTGTCGGAAAAACGGAACGGATCGCTTGGAAGAAAAAATACTGGTCTCGCAAGTCCATCTGTTGCGGGTAGAGGATATTTGGTAAGCGCTGCAAAACGGCGATCGCCGCACGAATTTCAGCACGACTCAATTTCAAGGATTTTAGTTCTACCTCAGCTTTTTGGACTTCTGGGGAGATAAACAGAATCAGTTTAGCTAAACTGATTCTATTGGTGGGTTGGCTGGCGAGAATGGGTTGATTAAAGTGTTCTCGTAATTGAGACCAGCGATCGCTCAATTCCTCTGCAATCCGATCCACCTGATGGACTTGAGTCACCCGCTCTGCACAGCTATGGGGAAACCAACCCGTTAACACTCCATCTTTCCAAGCCTTCTCCAGCGCTTCACTTCCCGAATGTAAATTCAGTAAATACCCTAACTCCATCCGTACCCGTTCGGCTGCGACTTGACGCAACTTTGGTGCTAACCTAATTAGGGTTTTTTGGGTTTCTCGGTCAAGGGTAAACCCCAATTGGCTCGCTTGGCGATAGGCTCGTAGCAGTCTTAGGGGATCGTCAGCCAAGTTTTGCGCCGATACCATACGGATGAGTTGGCGTTGTAAATCTTGACAGCCTTCCAATGGGTCTATTAAGGTCTGGGTAAACGGATTATAGGCGATCGCATTAACCGTAAAATCCCGCCGCTTTAAATCAAGATGTAGGGTTTCTCCCTCCTGTTGGGCAAAATCTGCTGTGGCATTTTCAAACACCACCCGCGCAATTTGCCGCCTGGCATCCAACACCACAAACCCCGCATCATAGAATTTAGCAATCTGACGCGCCGTTTCTACAGCATTTTCCGGCAGCACAAAATCCAGATCCAGATAATCCCGTTGCCGTTTCAGCAGGCTATCGCGCACCGCTCCCCCCACTAAACAAGTATCTTCGGGAAGCGATTCTAAATCAAAAGGCCAGGTTTCTGGACTAAGAGCTACACCAGTTAAGTCAAGCATGGTGAATTACAATCTGAACACATTTGGGCAATTTCAAGAAGGAATAGGTTAGATTAGCAGAGGGATACCAATTCCAGGTAAGTTGCTCTCAGCCAATGGTTAAGCCCAAACCGATCGAGAATTGGTATGAGGAAAGAGGAGCGTGCTTTATCCTTCTCTTTTTCTATTGTGATGTTTTAGCTTGATGTTGGCTTATGTGCATTTGTGTCAATTGCGAATATGTAGACCGTTGCCTTACCTATCATGCCGTGGAAGGTCAACACCAACAACCCCATCTGACGGAAAATCCAGATTTTGAAGCCATCAACCCTGAAATTAATGTCAATATCCGCCACCAGGGAGAGATCATTGAGATGGAGTGGGATGTGGTCGGATGTGAGAGTTTTAAACAAGAACAGGGTAAATGGTCAAGGTTACGTCCTGGGGAGTTGATTCCCACATAGTGTAGACACAGGGATGGGGAGATGCTCAAGACATGGAGAATTAGACAAGCCTAAATTATTGCCCTGTTCTTCTAGACTAAGCATAGAGCAATAGAAGTCTTAGTTTCCCCATCTCACGTCAATCATTAGACTTCTTGCAGAAGTCAGGGAATAGGGAATAGGGAATAGGGGTAAGAATGCAGGATTACTCCATTGCCATTTATTTTCTGCACAATTATGCAAGAGGTCTATTTTTGTGATTGGCGACGATTGTAACGTCGAACACTCTTTCTCACATGACTCAGAATATCAATTTTTCTAGGTGCCTCGCTTAGAAGCATTTTGGGATGTAGTTTTTCTACCCACTTCCGTAGTTCGGGGGAAGTCAGAGGGGCTAGATAATTACATATCTCCTGACATCCTTTAGAAGCTGCGTTCATCAGTGCATACTCATTCTGACGACTGATAGCATTGACATCAGCCCCAGACTCTACCAGTTTCTTGACGATATTCATATTACCAACTGATGCAGCCTCCATTAAAGCAGTTACTTCTTCATATTCTATAAACCTTAAATTGACATCTATTCCCCTTTCAATCAAGAAGCAGATAATATCTAGCCGCTGATAATGAACAGCTCTACCGAATATATGTTCGTTTAGACAATCAATTTCTGCACCTGCACTCAACAAGGTTTTGGCAACTTCTAAATGACCCAATGCAACAGCTACTCGCATTGGACTGCGTCCGTCAACATCTTTTTGACTTAGGTCAGCTCCACTTGTGATGAGGGATTGAACAGTCCTTGAATCCCCTGCTTCTATCGCTTCAAATAATACTGATTTTTCAGGCATTTTCTTGAGTGATTGATTACAGATGTTTAACCAATGAGTATTCATCCTAAATTAAGAACAGTAGAGGAATCATTATTGTTCTGGTTTAAATCCCACTAGGGGAACAAAATCATAGCCGAATCCGGTGAGATCGCCAGGTTGAACTTGTACTAACTGGAGGGCTTGATTGCGATCGCCTGATGGCAGAAACCGAATAGTTCCCGATGCACCACTGACCTGAAAATCCGGAGCCACCAGAGCTTTCTGGATACTGGAACGACTCGGTTCTTCGCCAGTGAGCGCCTCTAACAGCGCTTGAGCCGCATCATAGGCTAAGGCAGTGCGCCAATTCACCTGTGCGCTCCATAACTGGAGGCTGCTTTGGGCAAAAGCCGAGTTGGCATTGGCGACAAAATCCCAAGGGATAGCGACAACCATCCCCATTGCTTTTGCTCGTCCTGCTTTTAAGACTTCAGATCTGTATAAACTATCGCCTCCCAGCAGAGGTAATTTATGGTTATTAATAATGATCGCATCAAGGGCATCAGGGAATACCGTAGAATCCGAGGCAAGTAAAATCGCCTCAGCACCTTGAGCCATAACCTCTTCAATCGCTTGACTCGGATTAAACATGAAGCTGGCAAAGTCTATCTCGGTGACCACCTCACCGCCATCCGCAAATAGGGCGGTAGTAAAGCTATCTTTGAGGGATTGACTATAATTGCTGGTGGAGTTAAAAAATACAGCTACTTTTTGTTTTTGTAGATCTTGAAGTAAATAGCGAGCAAGAGTTGTCCCCGAAAAGCGATCGCTTGGAACAGTGCGGAAAATATAATTGCCTCTCCCCGATAACTCTACGGAAGTAGACGTAGGAGAAATCATTACCAATTGCCCATTTTCGTATACAGAAGCAGCCGCCAGGCTCACCCCACTACTATAGTGGCCAATGACTGCCAAAATGCGATCGTCAGCTACCAGTTTTTGGGCAATCTCAACAGCAGCATCTGGATTATTCGCATCGTCAGCAATTAAAATCTGTAGGGGAGTCCCTTGAATTCCGCCCTGTTCATTCATCTCTTGTTGCGCTTGAGCTACACCCCGCAGTAATTCTTGGGCAGCATTCAGTTGGGTGGTAATAGGGACAGATACAGCCAGGGTATAGGCTGTTTGCCCAGCAATGCGGGCGTTGTTCAGATAGATCAGCGCTTCAGGATCGTTACGATTGATGTTTAAAGAGTCTTCTAAATTGGCGATCGCCTCTTCCCAATTTCCTTGCGCTATCTGAGCGACTGCACTCCGTTTCTGGAGAGTTGCCCCTTGCGTAATTAACAACCGCTCTCCAGAACTGAGCCACTCCTCTACTTGAAAATCTACCATTTCCGGTGAAGGGGAACTGGCGATCTCCACCTCTGTCCGATTCAGAAACCACCATAAACCCAAACCCACTACGCCCAAACACACAATTAGGGCAACAACTAAGATTGGGGTGTCATTCTTTTGAGCCATCTGTTCTCTCCAGAATTCAAAGCAATTAAAAATTAAAGATTAGGTCTGATGCCAACTCTAGCGCTACGCACAGAGACTCTTCATCGATCATCGAAAGCAAGGATTATATCATTTCTCTATGAACATGCACTATAACTGAGCAATACAACAGAAAAAGTCAACAAAAACAGGGGGAGTTAGTAGATTACCCCTGTTTTTTTATAAGGCAATGGGATAACACTATTTATGGATAGTTCAAGAAAAGGACAAAACTGGGTTTTTCCTATTCCCCATTCCCCATTCCCCATTCCCTAGCACATAGCGCCCTATGCTTTAGCAGCAAAAATCTTTTCTAAGACCTCTTCCACCGCCTTATCCGGAGTAGAAGCACCAGAAGTAATACCGATTACAATCTCACCAGAAGGTAACCAAGTGTCAGCAATGGCGATCGCCCCATCCAACGGTTTATGTTCAATACGATTATCGGCCAAAATGCGAGCGCCCCCATCAATATGATAGGAAGGAATACCTCTGGCGATCGCAATTTCTTGTAAATGGGTTGTATTCGATGAATTAAAGCCACCAATGACCACCATCAAATCCATGGATTCTTCAACCAAGCCTAACATGGCATCCTGGCGCTCTTGGGTGGCATCACAAATCGTATTAAAACTATGAAAATGCTCCGTCAAGGTATCAGGGCCATACTTTTTCATCATTGTATGTTCAAACAACTTGCCAATCTGCTCCGTTTCACTTTTGAGCATGGTGGTTTGATTGGCAATTCCCACCGCGACTAAATCTCGGTCTGGATCGAACCCTTCGGAGCAAGCGCGACTAAACTTGTCTAAGAACTCCGTCTTATCTCCCCCATGAAGAATATAGTTACAGACATATTCTGCTTCTGCCCTATTCAGGACAATTAAATAGGTTCCTGCAAAGGAACTTGTCGCCACAGTTTCCTCGTGCTTATACTTGCCATGAATAATTGAAGTGTAGCTTTTTTTCTTATGTCTTTCTACCGTATTCCAGACCTTAGAGACCCAAGGACAAGTCGTATCCACAATTTTACAGTCCTTGTCATAGAGCTGCTTCATTTCCTGCACGCTTGCGCCAAAAGCCGGTAAAATCACCACATCTCCTGAGTTCACCACCGAGAAATCTTTAGTGTTCCCTTCAACCGGAACAAATTGCACATTCATCTGGCGCAAATGGTCATTAACGTCTGGATTATGGATAATCTCATTGGTAATCCAGATCTCTTCGGTGGGGAAATGTTCGCGAGTTTCATAAGCCATGGCTACTGCTCGTTCCACTCCCCAACAAAATCCAAAGGACTCAGCCAATCGGATGGTTACCTTTCCCTGAGTGAGCGTATAGTTATTCTCGCGCAACTGTTGCACCAGGGGACTTTGATATGCCGTGTTCATTAACTCAGTCACTTCCTCTTTGTGACCGAACCCTTTGCGATGGTAATTGTCAGATTTTTTGAGCGTGCTAGAAAAGGCTTTAGTATCCATGGATTAATGAGTGTCTGTGAGTTAGGGATAGCCCTGGCGAGAGTCTAGGTAATGTTGGCTGAACATTTGCATAGCCGTACTCCAAATCAAATAGCCTTGATGATTCAGATGTAAGCCATCAGTCGTTAACTCAGCCCGTAGACTCCCTTGTGCAGTTGCAAACAGGGGATATAAATCAAGATAATATACTCCGTGGGACTGAGCTAGGGCCCAAAGGTGTTGATTCAGTTGGCGAATTCGTTCATTCGAGACCGATAAAAGACGTTCTTTCTGTTCCCAAGTCGCCTGTGGCCCTTGATGGGGCAAGATAGATTGGATGACCAGTTTTGTCTGGGGGTGATTCCATTTCAGGTCTTGAATAATTTGCTTATGGTTATCCAAGATTTCGCGATCGCTCACTCCCTTGAGCAGATCGTTAATGCCAATTAGAATAAAGATCGTTTTAGGGTTCGTGCCATCTAAAAGAGGTAAACGGCGATATAACCCCCCAGAAGTTTCCCCAGAAATCCCCTGGTTAAGCCAAGTTCGTCCAGGAGGTAGCAAGGTTGGAGGAAACCATAAACTAATTGAGTCTCCCGCTAAAATGGATAAATTTTCCGGTTGTTGAGTCGCTGCAACTTGGGCTTCTCTAGCCAAGAGTTCCACCCATTCTTGATAGGTCAGGTGATGACTCTGAGGTTTATCGGGGGCTGGGGCTGGAGATGGGGATGAAGATGGGGTTGGAGCTGGGGTAGAACTCTGTTGCACACCCGTCTTCACTGAGACGATCTTGGCCTGAGCAGGGATACCAGAAGGAGTATCCGTTATTGGTCGGAGAGATCGCCCTTCGACCGACTCCATCTCACGCTGCCCCTGGATCAGTAATAAAGCTAAGACCACATTGGCAGATAGAGATAATCCTACCCAAATGGGAATTTTTTTTCTACGGTTGAACACAACCCTACACCGATTCAACAGACTCAATTACCAATCCCATGATAGGATCGGACGCTCAACAAAACAAAGCCGCTAAGGAAAATCTTTAATCCTTAGCGGTTCTCATCAGAGGAAATAACTTAACCTTAAAACACTCTAGAGCAATTAGTCTGAGCTACCTTTAGAACTAGCCGCCTTCATTGCATCTGCCATTCCTCCACTCCTTACTCCACTGGACTCTTTCAAGAATCCACTGTAAGCTTCCATGCCATGTTCAGCGATATCCAAGCCTTCAAACTCTTGTTCTGGATGGACGCGGATACCGACTGTTGCTTTGAGCGCTAACCAGAAGATGGTACTAAGCAACACCGTAAAGCCACCAATGGTTAGAATACCGATAATTTGGGCAATCAGTTGATTGGCCCCACCGCCATAAAATAGGCCAGATTCCGTATTAAACAAGCCAACGGCTATAGTTCCCCAAGCCCCATTGACCAAGTGAACCGAAATCGCACCCACAGGGTCATCAATTTTGAGAACGGTATCGAAGAATCCAACTGCATAGACCACTAGGATGCCAGCAATTAAGCCAATAATCACAGCTCCGAGATAGGACACTCCATCGCAACCCGCCGTAATCCCTACCAGACCAGCCAGAATACCATTGATGATCATCGATAGGTCAGGCTTACCATCTTTGAGCCAAGAAACAGCGGTAGCTGAAACTCCACCAGCGGCAGCAGCTAGGTTAGTTGTGACCGCAATGTAAGGAACTGCTTCATCAGCCGCCAGTTGGGAACCGGGGTTAAATCCAAACCAGCCAATCCAGAGGATGAGACATCCCAATGTAGCAATACTCATACTGTGGCCGGGAATCGCGCGGGCTTGGCCATCTTCATATTTACCCAGCCGAGGCCCTAAGATCGCCGCACCCATCAAAGCTGCCCAACCTCCAACGGAGTGAACGACGGTAGAGCCAGCGAAATCAGAAAATCCCGTACCCAGGAAACCAATATCGCTTAACATGCCGCCACCCCAAACCCAGTGACCGGAGATGGGATAGCTAATGCCTACAATCAGTAGGGAGAAGAGAACAAAGGCGATAAACTCAATCCGTTCTGCTACTGCTCCCGAAACGATCGTGGCAGCCGTTCCAGCAAAGGCAGCTTGGAAAAGGAAGAATACCGGAATGGGTAACCCCCCAGGGAATGGGTCAAGACCATAGGTTGCCGGATCGGTACTGCTGAGGAACCAACCGCCACCTCCGATGAAGCCATTACCCGAGCCAAACATCAGGGAAAAGCCAATAGCCCAAAAGCTGAGAGTTGCTAGGGCAAAGACGATCAGGTTTTTGGAGAGGATGTTGACGGCGTTTTTCTGACGACAAAATCCGGTTTCTAACATGCCAAACCCAGCATTCATGAAGATGACCAGGATGGCAGCAATTAAAATCCAAATGGCATTGAGGACTCCTTGGATATATTCTGGAGACCCAGGTTGGGCAGCTTCTTGAGCTTGGGCGGCCACTTCCCAAATCACCACAATGATTGCGGATAGGGGAATACAGGCGATCCAATTGAGAGTACTGCGACGACCCCATAACAGGCGTAGGGCGCTCAGTTGGGGCCGTTGCCTCCAAGGCTTATGGCCCAAGAGGTTTGAGAGTTTTTTCGGACTCCCTCCGATATCAAGGCGTTGAGTTTTCAATGATTGTCTTTCCATGAATTTCTTTATTGGAGAATCACCGCAAAAATCAAAAATTTGGAGATGCAGTTTACTCACTGAGTAGGTGACAATAGATAGGCTTCCAGCTTTTCGTAGAACCAATCTCATCAGGATGCTGTCAAACTCAATGCCGACTTTAAGGTTTACTTTAAGCTTGGCTACTCCTTGAATTGGTTCTGTGAATACGATAGGTAGATTGCATCAATTTCGATGAGTTTATTCTGTACTCTAGACTACTTTTTGAAGATTCTCTTGAAAAATTATATTACATACTTTCTAAGTAATCTGCATATCCCAGACGTTCTAATTGAGTTTGTTTATCAATTACTGATTGATTAAGTTGTTGACGATAGGCTTGAACAGCTTGCAGTAACTGGGGTTGAGAAGTGGCTAAGATTTGAATCGCTAATAGTCCGGCATTCTGAGCGTTGCCGATCGCCACAGTTGCCACGGGAATTCCTCTGGGCATCTGTACAATGGAGTAGAGGGAGTCGAGTCCTTGTAGATGGCGAGAGGCTACAGGTACACCAATAACCGGTAAAGGCGTTAATGAAGCAACCATTCCCGGTAGATGGGCTGCCCCTCCAGCGCCAGCGATAATGACTTTAATGCCCCGTTCATGGGCTTTATGGGCATAGGTGACCATCCGTTCGGGCGTGCGATGGGCAGAAACAATGGCTACTTCAGTTGGGATTTGAAAGTCTTCGCAAACGGCGATCGCCGCTTTCATGGTGGGCAGATCGGAATCACTGCCCATAATAATACCAACGAGAGGATCGGACATAAGCATCAGGTATTGAGATTCAGGATTTGATACGATGCAATATACCGCTTAACGGAGGTCAAAATGAGCATTTATTTGGGCATCGATATCGGAGCCAGTACGGTAAAACTGGGATTATGGGATTCGGAAAACGGGGTGATTGGCGATCGCCTAGACAACCCCAGTCGAGCTTCCGAAGGCCCTGATGCTACCGTAAACGTGATTAAAAACGCCGCCCAAGAGATCTTCAAAATCAATAATGTTAATCCAAAAGAGGTCAAGGCGATCGGCGCATCTTGTCCCGCTCCCATTGACTCTTCAGGACTGTGCGTTTATCCCACCAACATCGATCGCTCCTGGCAAGGAGTAAACGTTCAACAGAAACTCTCCGATACCTTCAACTTACCCGCACTCCTCCTCAATGATGGCGATGCTGCTGCCTACCGAGAATACACCGTCAGAGAAGCTCAAAATCAAGCCTCTTCCTCCATGGCTCAGTTTATTACCGGAACCGGATTAGGAGGAGCCTTAATCATCAACGGTAAAATCTTTTCTAGTCCTGGAGTCAGCGCAGAATTCGGCCATATTCTCGTCGATACCAGCGAGAATGCCGACCTTTGTGGATGTGGTGCTAGAGGATGTGCCGAAACCAGAGCCTCCTTACTCGGACTCAGAAACATGGTCAAACACCGACAAGCCAAAGGCAATGTCCCCGAAGTTCTGCAAGGTAATCCCATGGAAGTTGCCAAAATACTCCGCGACCTCGGTCAAGCGGACAATCCCCTCCAAGATGTTACGGACATCTGGCATGAATATTTTACTAATTTGGGAAGAGCTGCCAAAAATGTCCTCAATACCATCGGATGCGACCTCGTTGTGATCTCTGGTGGAGCGCAGGAAAAACAGAAAACGGCATCTGATGAATCTTATAAACGATTTAAAAAGGATGCTATTGGTTGGATTCGCCATGAAATTGACCATTCTTTCCCCCATCTGAAAAACACTAGAGTCGAATGGTCAATTGATACCCTATCCGATAGTGCCGCTTATGGTGCAGCACAATATAGTGCTACCCACTGGTAATGGGTCATGGCTCTAAAGTAGTGTCTTAAAAAATTAGAGTGTTGTTGTGCTTTAGCGCGATGGAAGCTCAAAGCGGCTAAAGCGCAACAACAAAGAAAATATAATTCACCCGTTTCAAGAATCTTCACTTGCAATCATCTAATTTTATGAATCCTAACCTAAATATTATTAACGCCCACCTGCCCGGATATCAAGAACGACAGACGTTAGTGATTCGAGAGGGTCAGATTCAAGCCATCTTACCCACCCAAGACCAACACACTAGAGATCAACCCATCCTAGATGTTCAAGGGGACTGGATATCCTTGGCAGGAATCGACCTACAAATTAATGGCGCATTGGGATTAGCCTTTCCCGAAATTACCAGCGCAGACGAGGAAAAACTTAATCAAATTTGTCAACTTTTGTGGCAACAAGGGGTTAGCTATTTCTTGCCAACTCTAGTCACGACATCCATTGAAAATATCCACCGATCGTTAAAGGTTTTATCACAATTTTCACCCTCGAAAAATGCGGCTAAACCCTTGGGTATTCATTTAGAAGGGCCATGCTTAAACCAAGAAAAACGGGGCGCTCATCCTTGGGAATATCTGCTTCCCTTAACTCTAGAAAACATTAAACAGGTATTGGGTGACTATGCAGAAGTTGTAAAGGTCATCACCCTTGCACCAGAACTCGATCCCACAGGTGAAGTGATTTCCTACTTAACCTCCTTGGGAATTACAGTGAGTCTCGGTCACTCCCAAGCGACCCTAGAGCAAGCGAAATTGGCCTTTGCACAGGGCGCAACCATGGTGACCCATGCGTTTAATGCCATGCCCAGTTTACACCATCGAGACCCCGGTTTATTGGGCGCTGCATTAGTGAATCCCAAAATTTATTGTGGGTTAATTGCAGATGGAATTCATGTGTGTCCTACGATGATTGATCTTGTATTGCGAGCGAATTATAAAAATATTTTTCTGGTTAGTGATGCCCTGGCTCCTTTAGGTTTACCCGATGGAATTTATCCCTGGGATAGTCGAAACATTGAAGTCAAACAGGGAACTGCACGGTTACTCGATGGTACATTGTCGGGCACGACATTACCGTTATTTGCTGGAGTAGAAAATTTAGTGCGCTGGGGTGTTTGTGAGTTAGGCGAAGCAATTGAGTTAGCGACAGAAATTCCGCGAAAAGCTTTGGGGATGCCTGGCATTTCTGTGGGTCAACCTGCCGATCTACTCCGTTGGTCTTGGAATGAGTTGGAACAGCGATTAACTTGGGAGAGGTTAGAAACCCGGTTTCTTGAAGAAACCGGGTTTCTGGCTACAGATAATTGCTATAGCGGATTGATTTAGAAACCGATCCTGCCCCAGATTTGGTGATTGAAGTGGATTTAACTTCGATGACACAACCGAAGAATTATCAGGAGATCGCCCCTTCAGAACTGTGGATTTATAGAGAAAAAAAGTTATATTTCCATCAATTTGATCGTCAGGGTTATCAAGAAGTTCAAAAGAGCCAATGGTTTCCTGAGTATAATTTGAAGCTACTCATTCCAAATTATATTGAGCGGGGTTGGGAAATGGGTTCAAGTGTAGCGATTCGGGAATTTGAAGATATTGTGCGATCGCGCCCTTGATATTAGAAACCCGGTTTCTTGAAGAAACCGGGTTTCTGGCTCCCGACATATGGCTTACTCTTGAGAATCCCATCCCCACCAAGGACTGACCTCTATTCCTCCCCTTGGGGTAAAAACGACTCGGAAGGAATCCACCCCGCGATCGTCAAATTCAGAAGCTCGACTCATATCCGATAATGGGGTATTGTCCACCCAATCTTGAGCTTCATTTGAACTGGGAAGATAACCGGTAATTACGCCTTGAGAATCTACAAAAATGCGATAAGTTAGCCGTTGTTTAAATTGGGGATTGGTTTGCCAAGCTTGATCCAGTTGGGTATATACTTTTTGATTTAAATCCACTTGAGAGAGAGCCATAGATGGAGTATAGTCAAATGTTTTCACCGCACTCATGGCTTCTGGTTCGGGATGTTCCATTAGCACCCATTGAGTTAAATCCAAAACATAGTGACTCACCAAAGTAATCCGCTCATAAGACATAAAATAAAAATGCAGTTTATGGGGATTTTGGATATCTCGATGCATCACTAAGCCATTAATGCCGATATCCTTGCGATAATTCATGGCTAGATTGTATCCATCTAGCATGACACTAAATAAAGGACTCTTGTGGGGTGGATTTTGTTTCAACTGCTCGTAGTTATCGGTAAATGGGGGGGCAAACCCAATAGGAATATAGATTCCGCGATCGTACTGATCCGTGGAAACTTGGGGAATTTGATGCCAATCTACTCCACTGACGATAAATTTACGAAGTTTCCCGGACTGGCTCTTGAGAGTTAATTCCAATTCTAATAATTCTTCATTGGCTAAAGGGGATTCAATCGTTTTAGCTGTAGCACTCTGCAAATGGGAAATTTGACTATAATCGGTTTTCCAGAGTTTATTTGGATTATAAATTCCTGGAGGAACAAAACTTTGAAACTTCGGATTGGCTTGCTGCAAGTCTTCCCAAGTTTCAATGGTTTCTAGGGGTTGATTAACCACCATGAGTTTTGCTTTACTGATTTGCTCATTGGTGGCTAGAATATTTTCGTGTTTTAAGTCTTGGGCATCAACCAGATAGCGGCGTTTCGCTGTTCGTATTGCGTCTAAATCAAAGGGCATTCCACTATAGAAGTTAAATCCAGGCCAAGCTTCCATGGATGGGGCATGATCCCAATAGGAAACACCATTCAGTTCGCTGACAAGACGACTATAGGCTCCTTTGGGAAAGTCAAAGTAGCCTTGATAAATTTTTTGTTTTCCCTCTGAAGTTTCGGCAAAAACCGCTAATTCCCAATAGCCTGCACCTAAGCAATTATTGGTGACGGCAATGGAGATTTCTTCGCTGGAGTAACCCATGAAGCCGTCGGGTAGATAAATTTCTGGGGAACCCGCAGAGAAAATAACCCGTTGTCGATTAAATTCCCGTTCCGTGAGAAACCATTGCGTTAGGGCTTGATTCCCACGAATTGAGGCAGGAATTTGGGGAATCATTAACCGCAGATCGACATTGTTTAAGAGAATAGGGGTAGATTGTCCGTTCTGGCTGATTTCAAATTCGATATTATAGAGAGAATTTGGAGCACGATAGAAACTAATGTTTTCGCCAACGAGGTTAGAGCCTTGAACGGATTCAGTCTGGAGAGGAATTTGAGTTGAGTTAAAATTACCATAACGGAGATAGACAAATCCGGCGATCGCACTTAAACTCAGTACACTAGCTGCTAACGCACAAGGGATTACCCCATGGGGTAAGTTCGAGACATACTCAACGGTTTGAACGGGTTGAGTATTTTTGCTTTGAGGTGTCGGTAAAGTGGTCGTCACGAGCAAATCCTCCGGATTGTCTAAACCTGTATCGGATAAATCAATCCTAGAAATTGCGATCGCTCATCCACTTCGATCCAATCGCCCAAATCAACCGACTCTTGAGTACCAATCTAATCTAGTCCTAAAGAACTATATCCCCTTCACATAAGTGCAGACTTAAGATCCTCGATTCTGTGAAAAAGTTCCCGTAAGATCGGGTATAGATTCACAGATTTGTGCAAGATGAGGACAGGGGGAAGCCATGGGACGTTTTTCTGGATGGAAATCTTATTCTAATCATCCATTTTATCTTTTGCTTTACTTAGAATGGATTTTACTGGCAATTGCGGTGTTCGCAACCTTTGCCCCCTCTCCCGATGCTATTCATTTTTCACCGCCTCCGCGTCCCCAGGGTTGGGAAATACTCCCCCCCCATCCTCCCATGCCACCGAGTCGCCCAGGAAATCCCAGCCGGTTTATTCCTGGAATTCTCGCCAGTATTGGTAGTTTGGGATTAATGGGTTTGCGCTTGCCCCAAGTCCATCACCCATGGATTTATCAGGCACTGTATACCACTTTAGGGTTTGGTTTGAGTGGCTTGGCAGTTGCCTTTGGGGGGCGAGGGGCAACGTTTTTTTCTGCTCTCTTGCTAGTAGTTGTCATTCGAGGCTGTTTGATGTTTCCCTGGCGCGGACGGGTGATGGTGGCATTGGTGGCTTATGTTTCGTTTCTGGGGATGTTGATGGGAACAATTCTGAAACGGGTGGGATTTTTTCATTATTTGTCCCGTAAGGTGGAGCAACCTGCCGATTTGATGGAGTTTTTGTCTCCAAGATCCCAAGGGTTTGTTCTGCACTTAACCGTTAATTCAGCTCTTTTATTTGGATGGGTATTAGTGCTGGTTCTGTTATTGGTGGGAGCGCTATTGAGTGAAAAAAAAAGCCGACAAGATTTAAAGGAAGCTCATCGGGAACTCCGCCAATATGCCCTGTTGGTGGAAAATCAAGCGGCATTGCAAGAGAGAAATCGTATTGCCCGTGAGATTCATGATTCGGTTGGTCATTATTTAACCGCTCAGAGTATCCAGTTGGAGAATACAACGGTGTTCTTAGCTGAAGATCCCCCTAAGGCTCAGGGGTATTTAAAGGAAGCACAACGGTTAGGGAAAGAAGCACTGAAGGATGTGCGCCATTCGGTGTCTGCTCTGCGAGCCGATCCGTTGAAGGGGAAGACGTTTGAAGCTGCTCTGATGGAGTTATTGCAAGAAGTGAAGCAGACGACGGGAATTCGCATTGAGTGCAAGTTTAAGGTGAGATCAGCGTTATCTAAAAAATGCTCAACAGCGCTGTATCGGGTGGTTCAGGAGGCTCTAACGAATGTGGCGCGTCATAGTGAGGCAACGCGGGTACAAGTGTATCTGATGGAAGCGAGTGGAATGGTGTGTTTGCGTTTGCAGGATAATGGACAAGGGTTTGAGCGGAATCTCAATTCTACAGGATTTGGGTTGCGAGGAATGCAAGACCGAATTCAGGCGATCGGTGGACGCTTTGAAATCAAGAGTGCGTCAGGGAAAGGCTGTCAAGTTGAGGCAGATATTCCGATCAATTAATCGTATCAAATCTGGGTAATCAATTAAAGTATCGGTTAGGGTGTGCAGGATAGGGTTGTGTAATTTGAATGATGCCGCTTATCCTCCTGCCCACCCTTAAAAATAGATCCGATCCAAATATGAGATGCACCCGGTATGGTATTGTTCTGTGGCGATCTACACTTCTACACTCTATTGGCAATGACGGCAAATTCTCTCGATTGTCGATCGTAAGGGGTTCCCGCAACGTCGGAATAGATCCCTTTAATTGCAAAACCAGCATTAACCAACTCACTCTCAAGCTCCTCTGGCGTAAAATATTGCAACCAGTTGTACACATATCTGGTTCGCTCTGACTCAATAATTGTGTACTTGTCCAGCACTACCTTCTCTTGATTGTATTTGAAGGTATTTAGAAAGCCGTAATACTTGTGAGGTGACCAGAAACCGTTGAGTTGGTTCACCTCATATGTTGCCGTTTCTTCCCTTTGTTCAAATGCAGCCAGGGAATAAACATCAAGTAGGACTGAACCGCTCGGTTTCAAAATCTTATGGAATAGGTCTAGTATTTTTTTTCTTTGTGTTGGACTAAGGGCGCAGAAATCACACATAATCATCAGTACGAGATCGAATCGTTCTTCTGTGTCAAAATTGAGGTAGTTCTGATTTATATAGCTGATATTTAATTGTTCGCGGGCTGCAATTTTCCTTCCGTACTCGATGGATCTCTTCGAGAAATCGATGCCGGTTACAGATGCGTCGCGTTTCGCCAAACGGCTTGCATACAGTCCAGGACCACAGCCGAAATCAGCTAAATAAGTTTCACTGCCGATGTTGAACTCAGATGCGATCCATTCCACCGATCGATTGATGAATTCAGCTTTTCTCGAAGAAACATTAATGGCTGGATTAAGATGAAACGAGAGCATCTGCTTTGATGTATGTTCATCAGTCCAGAGATCGCTTGCGGTGTAAAATTGGAATGGTTCGGGGCATTCGTTAATTTTTTCTAATTCGTCAAACATTTTCACTCCATATTTATTCTACTCTTAGTTAATCTCATAATCGTAACCTGGCTTGGTTAAAAATAACTGTCGGTGACGGGCAAAATCTTCTTCACAAGTCCTTAAGGAAACCAAAGTGTAAAATCTGGCTGTTCTCCTATCTGATTTAGGACGCAGAATTCGCCCTAAGCGCTGCGCTTCCTCCTGTCGAGAACCATACTTACCAAAAACCTGAATCAAGACATCCGCATCGGGTAAGTCAAGGGCAAAATTTCCTACCCGAGACAATACGAAGCCATCTATGTCTCCATCCCGAAATTGCTGAAAAAGAACTTCCCGTTGCTTCTGAGTTGTTTTGCCGGTAATTAGAGGAAACTGAGATAACTCAGCTAAAGTTTTCAGTTGTTCTATATATTCCCCAATCACCCCTAAAAGATGACAGCATACACTAGGCCAGCTATGACAGAGCCAATAAAGGCAAAGCTCAGATAGGCCAAAAAGACGGGACGACGAGCGAGGGCGAACACAGCAATCATTGCGGGGATGCTGGTTGCACCACCAGCTAACAGAAAGGCCATGCCAGCTCCTGGTGCCATTCCCTGTTGAATCAGTCCGCCAATGAGAGGCAAGGCGGCAAAGCCATTGAGATAGAGGGGAATACCGACGATTGCAGCGCCTACAATGGAGAGAAAACTGCTATCACCAACTAGGGTCTGAATCCAAGCATTGGGGATGTAAACGAGCATCAGGCTCTCAATCATGAAGGCTAAAGCGAGCCATTTTCCTAAGAACCAGGCGTTTTTACCGGCACTGTGCCAAAATTTTTGTCGTCGCTCGACTTGCTGCCAGAATTTCCAGACGATAGGCTTGGGTTTGCGGACTCGACTGCCCCCACAGCCTCCATTTCCCACTCCTTCACGTAGGGGTTGGGTAAAGGCTCGGAGGGCAACACCGGAACGGATCAGGGCTAGGGTGCCAAAACCACCTAATAATCCGATACCAATGGTTGCGACTGTTTTGGCGATCGCAAATTGTAGACCTAGCGTCCCCACTGTCAGCACGAACATAGACGGGTCCATCAAGGGAGATGAAAGCCAGAATGCCATCACCGCAGCGACAGGCACACCCATGGTGAGTAAGGCGGCAATGAGGGGGATAACGCCACAGGAACAAAAGGGTGAAAAGGCTCCAAATACAGAAGCGACAACCACCATTACTGAGATTCGACCTTGAAAGGCTCTGGAGATCAGGTTATCTGCACCGCTTGCTTGGGTATACGCGGCAATTCCAATGGATAGGAATAAAAAGGGGGCGACACTCGAAAGACTGTTGAGTGTGAACGCTAGAGTATCAGAGACTTGAGGGCGTTCGATGAGGGCGAGCAAGAAAAGGATGAGGGCGATCGCCAATACTACCCGATCGAGTTTCAGAACGCTACGATTCAATCTTGTCAGTACATTAGTTGCCATGAGACTTAACTCCTTTGATATTTAGGCAAATATCGAAATAAAAAAACAAAAATTTTTATATGAAATCCCAAAAACTCTGCTGCATTTCAATCCCCGTGTGTGGAGTGTCAATTATCTATAGCAAAACTCTAAGGAGTTCATATCCCCCTTGCTCTCAACCCTCTGCATCTTCTGATTCACGAGTTGGTGCAACGTTCATTTCATCCAATGGAATGACTTGATTGCGCGTGCAACACTCCTCAAACAGGAAGTCGATCAGAGATTTGAGAGTTTGGGATCGAACACTGTACCAGATCCACTGACGCTCTTTCTCTGCGGTCACAATACCCACCTGCCGTAATTTGTCCAGATGGTGGGACAGGGTGGACGCAGAAATCCCCAGTTCCTTCTGAATCTCTCCAGCCGGTAACCCCTTTGGATTGGCGGACAGCAGTAAGCGGACAATTTTTAAACGTGAGGATTGCCCGAGAGCAGCAAAGACCCTTGAAATGTGGTCGAGAGACAAGTCAGTGGTTTTAGTTGATTCCATATTTCTATAATAATCGAAATTGAAGGGATGTCAAGTGGTATTCTGCTCAATATCCAGGGAATGGCCGAAGAAGAAACCTTAGTTCATCTTCACCGGTAAGGCGATCGTCCATTCTGTGCCTTCCCATTCCGTAGAAGAATACTCCAGGGTTCCTAGATGTTGCTCAGTAATAATTTGATAGGCAATGGAGAGTCCTAAGCCTGTCCCTTGCCCCACATCCTTGGTCGTAAAAAAGGGATCAAATAATCGAGATTTTATGGACTCTTTAATCCCAATCCCATTATCAGTGATACTGATTTTCACCAAGCCAGCCTCGACAAATTGCGTTATTATGCTGATTTGACCAGTATAGGATTGAACGTCATTACGGAATAGAGTGCGATCGCGCTCTTCAATGGCATCTATGGCATTCATCATTAAATTCATAAACACCTGATTTAACTGATCGGGATAACATTCCACCAAGGGTAAGTCAGCATACTCTTTTTTAATTTGAATCTCTCGACGATGTTGATCCCCTTGTAATCTAGATTGTAGTAACGTTAAACTACTCTCCAATCCCTGATGAATATCCACTGCTTTAATCCCCACCTGATCCATATGAGAAAAAATCCGCAAAGAAGAAACAATAGAATCAATACGATTCGCTCCCTGCTTCATGGACTCTAAAATTTTCGGTAGATCTTCCATTAAAAATTCAAAATCAATCTCTTCTATCGTTTCCGCTACCTGTGGCTGAGGATGAGGATAGCTTTCCTGATAAGCCTCAATCAGACCCATTAAATCTTGTATATAAGTTTCTGCATAGCCTAAATTCCCATAGATAAAACTAATCGGATTATTAATTTCATGGGCAATTCCTGCCACTAATTGCCCTAAACTCGACATCTTCTCAGTTTGGATGAGTTGAGATTGAGTCTGGCGCAATTCGGCTAACGTTTTTTCTAGTTCTTCTGTCTTCCGTCTGAGTTTATATTCGGATTCTCGCAAATCAGATTCTGCTTGCTTACGCGCGGTTATATTTTCTTGAATCCCTAAAAAATGAGTCATTTTCCGATCGGCATTGAACATAGGAGAAATGGTCGCATGTGCCCAGTATAGAGAACCATCCTTGCGTCGGTTGTGAAACTCCCCTCGCCATTCATTTCCTGATTTAATCGTCTTCCATAATTCTTTATAATATGCCTTACTCTGCGCTCCAGAATTCAAAATCCGTGGTGTTTTTCCTTGAACTTCTTGTAAACTATACCCGGTCATTTGAGTAAACTGGGAATTAACATATTCAATTTTCCCTTTTAAATCCGTAATAATAATACCATTGGCACTTTGTTCTACAGCTTGCGAAAGTTGACGCACTTTCTCTTCCGCTTTTCGGCGAGGTGTAATATCTAAACTATACTCAATTATTTGTACCAAGTTTCCTTGAGCATCCAAAATAGGATAGGCATGGACTTCTACAAACATTGGATTTCCTTGGGCATCAAAATGAGTATGTTCTACAACTGTAGGCTGTTTTGTTTTTCGCAAAATTTCTAATGGACAGGGAGAAGAACCCTCGATATTATCCCCACAAATACTATTGCACTTATGAGTTAAAGAGTAACACTGAGCATCCTTAATTTTACCTAGTTTTTCGGCCGCAGTATTGGCAGTAATAATTTTATGATTAGCTGCATCAATAACATAAAAAGCATCAGCTAGAGAGTTAATGACATTATTCAAAAAACGATTTTGTTGCTCAATCTTTATTTCTGCATCCTGGTGTTTAATTTTAGCATCTGTTAACCCGATCGAAAGAATTAAAACGATCGCCGTTAATCCGAGAAACGGTAGAGTAATTTTTTTGCGAATAGGGAGTAGAATTTCCTGGAGATCCTCCGGAGATACATAGGACACCACTTTCCAATAATACTCGGATGCACCGATCTCTAAATCACTGGCAGTAAAGGCATCTGGAGCGCCCGTACTAGATTTCTGTCCCTCACCTAAGGGATAGATAGTGACAAACGTAAACAATCCATTTTTAGTATAAAATTGACTTTTACGTTCCTGACTAATGCGTTGCCATTCCTGGGGAAACTGCTTGGCAAACGTTTGCGGGAGTTCAGTGGGGCGATCGCTATACATAAACCCCCATAGCTGCAATTCTGAAACTCCGGTAAACCAAAATCCTTCCGCATTTAATAACATCAGATTGCCCGGAGCATGAAGCGCTTTCTTTTTTAGTTCAGTTAACAATTCATTGCCTAGATAATTCACTAACATCACGCCTCGTTTCTGCCCCTGTTCATCGAATACAGGCATCCCAAATCGAATCGTGGGCTTTAAGGGCTGTTCAATATTGCCTTGTTCCATGTTCAAATCAAAGGGAGACACAAAAATTTCTCCCGCCGGAAGTACCCAGGTATCTTGAAAGTAATAGCGATTGACTTTATTTTGTAGTTTCTCCACTGGCACAACCGAGGGCTGACCTTTATTAAAATTAACCCGAACAATTTCGAGTCCAGTTTGATCTAAAAATCGAATTTGATCGTAGAGGTGTTTATGGACAGAAAAGTGAAATAATTCATTGGATAGAGCATTCCGTTGCTCAACCATGGAGTCAACTAGATAATTTTGCAGTTCATTCAATTCAGCTAAGATTTTCAAATCAGATACAATTAACTGAAACTCTCTGGAAATTTGATCCGTTTGTCCTTCAAGGCTGTTGGTTACCTGGATTTGTAATAGGGTTTTCGCTTGCTTGATCTCTTGAGTATAGATAAAACCAGTAACGGCAGTGATAGGGGCGATCAAGATTAAAAAAATGATCAGTAATCGGTATGCTTTTTTAGATTGAATCAAAGAGATGAATTGAGTCATGGTATATTTTTCTGCTATAGATCATTAGACCTCTTGCAAATTAATTTTATGCTACACTTAAGGTTTTTTGTGTTTCAGAAGCGAGAGTTAACTCATAGTTACAGCGCTTCGCGCTGCTATGAGGTACATTGTTGATCGTAGATGTGAGTTGTCATTGCGACCGCAGGGAAGCAATCGCCAAGATTGGGGGATTTTGCGATTGCTTCATTCCACTTCGTTCCATTCGCAATGACTGATCTCAATGAGACTGTACTCCGTTACAGCGCTTTGCGCTGTATTCTCCCAAGCTGCTACCATTGCCTATTGCCTAACTTTTAACTGTCAACTGATGCTCGACAAGGGGACGCAGACTATTAACTCCAGCAGCGATCGCCGATCCATTGTGAATAGCAGTTGCTAGCAAAGGATGCAGTCCCACACTCGACGCTAACCCCAACGCCGCTAAATTAGGGGCAACCACCAAGGCAATATTTTGATCGATCAGATTGCGGGTTTGACGAGCAATAGAAATTGCTTCGAGTAAATCGAGTAAATTATTATTCATCAACACCACATCCGCCGTTTCCCGAGCAATCTCTGAACCCTGTTCAAAAGACACTGCTACATCGGCATAAGCGAGGGCAACCGAATCATTTAAACCATCTCCTACAAAGGCGACAGTCCGCCCAGAACGGTGTAAATCCCGCAAAATCCGAGCCTTATCATCGGGGAACGCTTCGGCATACACTTGGGAGGTCGGAATACCCAGTTCCTGGGCCACTTGAGCCGCTCGTTGGGGGCGATCGCCCGTTAACAAATGAACATCAATGCCATAACTCTTTTGTAGAGTTTGAATTAGGCGATCGCTCTCTGGACGCAGGGGATCGCGATAGTGGATAACACCTTGAAACTGCTGCTCACAAGCCACATAAATCTCAGAGGGGGCATCTATCTGTGTCTCTACCTGTCTGCCATCTACACTTTCCCACTCAATGCCAGCCTGGTGTAAAAAGCGCTGACTGCCAACTAAAACCTCCTGACCTTCAATTTGAGCGCGAACCCCTAAACCCAGTTCATAGAACCATTCTCCCCGTGAAGGAATGGTTACCCCCTTCTGATGGGCATAGTCAACAATGGCTTCAGCCACAGGATGATTCAGCCGTTGTTCAGCGGCGGCGGCTAGTTGTAGCACTCGCTCTTCAGATGACCCATTGAAAGGAGTAATTCCCGATACTGTGACAATCCCTTGGGTGAGGGTTCCCGTTTTATCAAATACTACTGTATCCACTTCCGCCAATTGTTCTAACGTCCGACCGCTGCGAACCAAAATGCCATGGCGAGTCGTATGGTTCAAAGCGCCTAAAAAGGCGGTGGGAATGGAGACACGAATGCCGGTTACAAAGTCTAGAGTGAGGATAGCGGCTGCCCTAGAGGGATCGCCTGTGGTGAGCCAAACGAGAGCAGCGAGAAATAGAGAGGGTGAAATCAGGCGATCGGCGATTTTTTCGGCATAGTTAGCCATGCGAGTATCATGGACAGGAGCTTTTTGCAATAGGGCGAGGCTCAAGGCAGCGCGGGTTTGGTTACCTACGCGATCGGCACGCAAATACAGTTGACCCGATCGCAGCAATGTCGAAGCTAATACCGATTCTCCTTCCTGTCTAACCACCGGCATGGCTTCCCCAGTGAGCTGCTGTTGGTCGATCACGCCTTCACCTCGCAATACCGTGCCATCGACAGGAATTTGCTCTCCAGGGTAAACAATAACCGTCTGGCCGACTTCCACGCGATCGCTAGGAATTTGCTGTGGGGGTTGGTCTTCTTCCAGTTTCACCCAAGCAAACCGCCCGATCGCCTCTTGTAAGTCCGCCGTCCGCACTTCCGTTGCTCTAGCCGTTTGTTCGCGGATGATATCCCCCAATTCATGGAGCAAGATCACCATCATGGGAGTCACCTGTTTTCCTTGCCACGCATTTAAACTGAGAGCCAGAAAATCCAAACAATCAATATTTAAGCGCTGTTCATTGACAATACTCTGCCATGCTCGTTTGGCAACTGGAAAAGCAATCAATAGAAAGGCGATCGTTGTCACTGGACGCAAGCCAACCCATCGAGGGAGAGTCCGACTCAGCAGAGCCAGGGAAGTCGCCACCAACGGGAGACGTAAACTTGACCACCCTTCTGAACTGTCTTGACTCGGCAGAGCAGGATGTGGTTCTGGAGTAAGATTCTGACTAATCTTTTCGATCCGATCCTCTACAGTCTGTCTGATCTGCCCTTCCTGCAAAACTTCAGGAGTATAACCAACCACTAGAGAAGCTGATAGCTGATTAATCCGAACATGCCTCACCCCCGGCCAAGTAGACAGGGTTGCTTGCAGTTGAGAAGCATAAGTCGAATTTTCTTTCAGTTCGGGAACTCGCAAGCGAATTCGCCCAGGAATTGAATGAACGGTCTTTAGCATGGAGTATGGGATGGAGGAGTGGGGGATGGGGGGGGCATCTATTGCCTGTTGCCTATTACTTGTTGCGTTCAGATTCTGAATCTCGATCGCTTTGACCATCCAGGTTTGTAGAATTGGCTTGATCGAGGATATTGAGTAAATACATGCCCAATTCTAATTCTGACATGCCCTCTCCATCGTATTGAATAATGAGGGAAGCTGCTGCTGGGTTAGTCCGCACATGCTTGACTTTCGACTCGGCACTCAGAAGTTTTTCTAGGCGTTTGGCATAGAGCATGTCATTCATTAAACGAGGGATGCGTAAACGAATTCTCCCAGGGACAGAATGGACAATTTTATAATCTTCTTCCTCTTGATTCGATTGTTCTTCACTGGCAGGTAAGACTTGTTGATCGTTTTCTGAGTTGGGCTTGGCTTGTTTCTTGAGTTGTTGGATCGCTTGACGGACTAGGGCGGCGATCGTCAGGTTTACTAATAAGGCTTGTGCCCCTCGTAACTGTAAGCGACTGGTAACTAACAATCCAGTGACAACCGGTAAAATTGCAGTGATTTCACCGGTATTGTCTAGCCATTGTCCTAATTGAGAACTGAACTCAGAAGAGGGTTGGATACTCTGTGCCACTGTTGCAGGAGAAATGTCCGAAGGAGATGCAGCGTCGGTCATGATTTTTAACTATTTTTGGGTTTATTGTCGCGAGACTTTAAATGATCCATCTTTCATCATACTTCACAGTCAAGAAATAAATAGATCTCTAAATTAAAAATTAATATTTATCTGAATTTTGCGAAATATTACAGAAGTGAAGATTAAAAATAGATTAAGAACTTTTTTGAACTAAAGGTTAAATCTTTTTTAATCCTTTCACTATTTATTGGGGATTAGAGTAGACTGTCGATGGCATCTAAATGAAAATAATTAGCAATTCCAATGAATCGCCCTCAAGTTGTTGGTTGGAGGAAAAGACGCAGAGGAAAAAAAATGAACCATCACCCTTCAGGGTCAGGACAGCATGATGACGACAACTCCTACGACTACATAGGAGACAGTTCGAGCCTAGATAGTCAAGAGGAAGCAGCATCAGAACGCCTAGACGTTAATGCCTTTTTGCTCAGTGAAGCACAACCTGGACAGCAGGTATGGGTCAAGGGGTTTCAAGGCAAAGGGGGCATCTCTCGCCTGTTAGCCATGGGAATTACCCCAGGATCTCAGTTGCAAATTTTGAGTCACCAAGGGAGTGGCTCGGTGGTCGTGGCGATCGCCGATAACCGCTTAGGCTTAGGTGCAGGTCTAGCCTCACGAGTCTTAGTCACAGACACAAATCTATCCTTACATCCACACTCAGATATGGAAAACTCAACCTCCACACTCCATTTAGGAGACCTAGCTGTAGGCACAAAAGGGCGCATTCTCGGCTATGAAAAGACCCATCGCGCCTACAAAAGTAAACTCCTCTCCATGGGCCTCACTCCAAGTACAGAATTTACCGTTATTCGCGTAGCGCCCCTAGGCGATCCCGTTGAAATTCAAATACGAGGCTTTCATTTAACTGTACGCAAACAAGAAGCCGAAGCCTTACAAGTAGAACGTTTATAGCGCTTTTCGCTTCGCGCTGGTCATAGGTAATGGGTAATAGATCCCCCCATCCCCCTATCCCCCTATCCC
>NZ_CEZBFX010000003.1:0-36881 GCF_982964205.1 Roseofilum sp.
TTTTCTTGTCATCTTTCTCTCTTCTCTCTCTACCTATACTATCCGGATTTGGGATGAGGGATTGAAACAGCAGAGATATCCCTACAACAGTCCCTGAACGAACTTGCGTTGAAATCCACCTAAATCCCTATGAGGGATTAAAACGTTCATAGAGACCCTTGAATACCCCCCTATTCCAGGTTGAAATCCACCTAAATCCCTATGAGGGATTGAAACCGACTAGCTTAACCCATTAGACTTGATCAGAGGTTGGAAGCAAAATCCCAATGAGGAACTGAAACTGATGTCTGACGTAATTACAGCCCAAGTGAGCGATCGCATTTGTAAGCATATGAATGAAGATCATGCCGAGGCGATCGCCTTATACGCCCAAACATTTGGCCAAACGCCTTCAGCGAGCAGCGCTAAAATGGAAGCGATCGATCCTGACGGCATGGATATTACCGCTCAGGTGGAAGGACAACCGGTTTCCTTGCGGATTACCTTCGATCATCAATTGGTGGACTCTGAGGATGCTCACCAAACCTTAATCGCGATGGTGAAACAAGCACGACAAAAGCCTTCTGCTTAAGTTGAGTTCGCCCACTCGATGACCCAAGCAACCCCCCATTTTGTGGAGAAAATGATAGGATTTGTAAAGTTTTGTATCATTTCTCCTCTCAAATCGGATTATGCGACTCGATTCTAGCCCACCCTTATCCTACGATCGCCAACAGTGGAGCCAAGGTTATCAATCTCAACCCCATGAATACGACTATTGGATCGAAGACATCGAAGGCGATATCCCCCAAGAATTAGAAGGAACCCTACTACGCAATGGCCCCGGATTATTAGATATTGGTGGATATCCGATCGCCCATCCCTTTGATGGAGACGGTATGGTGAATGCGATTGCCTTTAAGGGAGGGCGCGCCCACTATCGTAATCGCTATGTGCGTACCCAAGGATATATCGAAGAACAAAAAGCCGGTAAACCCCTATATCGCGGTGTCTTCGGAACCCAAAAACCCGGCGGATGGTTCGCCAACCTGTTTGACTTGCGGCTCAAAAACTTAGCCAATACCCATATTATTTATTGGGCGGATCGCCTTTTGGCTCTCTGGGAAGGAGGACAACCCCATCGCCTCGATCCCCAGACCTTAGAAACTTTAGGGTTAGACGATCTTGACAGTCTTTTAAAAACCGGTCAAGCCTTTTCCGCCCATCCCAAAATCGACCCGTATGGCGATCGCGGTAACCCCTGTTTAGTCAACTTTTCCATTCAACCCGGTTTAAACAGTCAACTAACCCTCTGGGAATTCAACCTTAACGGTCAACTCCTACGCCAAAGAACCCACGAAATTCCCGGATTCTGCTTCATTCACGATTTCGCCATTACGCCCCAATATTATCTATTTTTACAAAATTCAGTATCCTTTAATCCCTTTCCCTTCTTATTCGGACTGCTTGGCCCTGGGGAATGTATTGACTTCGATCGCCACAATGCAACTAAAGTATGGGTGATTCCACGCCAAGGGACTCAACCCATAAAAAGGATAGAAATTGACTCTGGGTTTGTATTTCACCACGTCAATGCCTTTGAAGAAAAGAACCAAATTATCCTAGACTCAATCGGCTATGAATCCTTTCCGGAAGTTGAGCCTGGCAGTGATTTTCGCTATACAGACTTTAATCGACTTGCGCCTAGCCAATTATGGCGTTTTCGACTAGACTTGACAAACAAAAGAGGCGATCGCCAACTCTTAGAATCCCGATGTTGTGAGTTTCCCCAGATTCATCCCCAGTGGGTAGGTCAGTCCCACCGCTATATTTATTTAGGAGCAGCAGATCAAAATCAGGGTAGCGCCCCTTTACAAGGGATTCTCAAACGGGATAACCAATCTGGAGAAACGCAATTTTGGAGTGCAGCTCCCCATGGTTTTGTCAGCGAACCCATCTTTATTCCTCAACCTGGATCGGATCTTGAAGATAAAGGTTGGATTATTTCCGTTGTTTACCAAAGCCAAAACCATCGCTCTAATATTATTATCTTAGATGCAGAAAACCTAGAACAAGAGCCAATCGCGCGGCTCCATCTACAACATCATATTCCCTATGGATTACATGGAAGTTGGATACCCAACCAACAACTCGGAATCAGTTGATTCAGTAGTACAAGTCACATCTTAAATTCAGTTTGATTTAGTCACACTCTCTTGTCGCTCCCCTTACAACCAAGAACTAAAGAAGGGCCAATTAAACAGCCCTATCTTTTAATAGCTCCAACTTTTTATCGCGATTCTCTCGTCTATAGAGTAGAGCTTGAAGCATTAGATTCTAAGCAATACAAGCTTTTTCCTATTGCCTAGCCTTTCATGTTATATTCTCAGTGCCGTAGAGGGAATTTGTGAAAGTTGCCTCTCTTTTTTCTTAAACTCTTGTAACTGCTGGTCGATATCATCGCGGACAATAGTTCGATAAACCATAAAGTGTTCTATATGGGCACAAACAATTAAGTAATGCTCCAAAACAGCAGGATTATGGCGCAGAATTGACAATAAGTGGTGCCAGAATTTCCAGCGCGTTTTCCGTTGAAACCCTTGTCGCCAAATGATAATACTTAGAGCGCGTACATCCTTCCAATTAGGAATTTTTCCTGGAGGCGTAGCTTTGGGCGCTCCTAATTTGAGAAAACAGCGGTAGGTGCGATCTAAAAACACTTCAGGATCGTATAATTGCCAAAATGCCTCCACAAATTCTTGGGCAATTTCTTCAATAGGACGAGTGGGAATAAAATTCATTAAATTCCGTTGATTTACATCCTGTTTCCCATCATAAAAGAGCCGTCCTTCTTTCTCCAACCGATCCCATAAAGCGGTTGTGGGCAAGGCTTGTAACATGCCAAACATGGCTGTAGGAATTGCCGCTTGTTCGACAAAGCGAATAATGCGATCGGCGGCTCCTTGTTTCTCTCCATCGAAACCAATAATAAAGCCTGCCATGGGGCGCAAACCATGACGAGTTATGGTTTCAACAGCTTCTGATAGAGAACCTCTTGTATTTTGAAATTTTTTAGTTAAGGTCAAGCTGTCTTCATCGGGGGTTTCGATACCTAAAAAGACCGCATCAAAATAACATTCGCACATTAAATCCATCAATTCTGTATCTTGCGCCAAATCAACGGAGGCTTCGGTGTTAAACCGGAAGGGATAGTCATGTTCTGCTTGCCAAACTTTGAGTTCTTTGAGGAGTCGTTTGACATTGCGTTTATTGCCGATAAAGTTATCATCGACCATAAATACGCCTCTGCGCCAACCCAATTCATAGAGGTAGTCGAGTTCTTTTAAGAGTTGCTGGGGGTCTTTGGTGCGGGGTTTACGACCATAGAGGGTAATAATATCGCAGAATTCACATTGAAAGGGACAGCCACGGGAAAATTGCACGGACATGGAGTCATAGGCATCCAATTCGAGTAGATCGTATCGGGGAATGGGGGTGATGGTTACGTCAGGTTTTTCGGTGGCCCTAAAGATGCCGCTAGTTTCTCCTTTTTCTAAGGCTTTGACCAGTAAAGGAAGGGTGATTTCTCCTTCATCTAATACGAGAAAATTGGCTCCGGAAGCTTGGAGTTCATTGGGGACTGAGGTCGGATAAGGGCCGCCAACCGCTACTAATTTTCCGCGTTGTTTGGCTTCTTGAATTTGGTCAACGATGTCTTTTTTTTGGACGATCATGGCGGAGAGAATAACGAGATCGGCCCATTCCCATTCTGCTTCGGTGACGGGACGCACGTTGCGATCGCATAATTTAAATTCCCACTCTTGCGGTAAAATACCGGCTACGGTGATCAGTCCTAATGGGGGAAACAACACTTTGAGGTCTACTAAGTCTAGGAGAGTATCATAAGACCAAAAGGTTTGTGGAAATAGGGGATAAATTAATAAGACCTTCACGCTGTATGCTTCCCTCACGGCAAAAATAACGACTTACAGCTTAGTTATAACAAGAAAATTAAGATTCCATCCGATCGCCCTTGGAAACTCCGATAAAACAGCGCTATGACTCTTGACCCCCAACTGGCTTCTCCCCAAAATCGGATCGCCTGTAATGCCGATCCCGGATTTATTGAATGGCTCTCCAAGACTAATCATAGTCTCATTTTAAGCACCTATCAAGCCGGTAGTGTAGCCGCGATCGGATGGAATGGAAAGCAGATTAATCTATTATTACGCCAGTTTGATAAACCCATGGGGTTAGCCGTATCGGGTCGCCGTTTGGCGATCGCCACCCGTCATCAAGTCATCATCTGTGCCAACTCTCCCACCCTCGCAACCGACTACCTAGAGCATCAACCCGGTCGCTATGATAGCCTCTATCTGCCTCGCGTTAGCTATTGGACGGGAGACCTAAATATCCATGACCTCAGTTTTGGCCAAGATGAAATTTGGATCGTCAATACTAGGTTTTCCTGTTTAGCCACCCTCAGTCATGAATTTAACTTTGTTCCCCGATGGCAACCCCCGTTTATCACTGAACTTGCACCCGAAGATCGGTGTCACCTCAATGGCCTAGCTATGGTTAACGGGAAACCCAAATATGTCACTGCTCTGGGCAAAAGTAACACCGTGGGAGGATGGCGACCTAATAAAGCTACAGGCGGGATTATTCTAGACGTAGAAAGCAACGAAATCATCCTTGAGGGGCTTTCCATGCCCCATTCTCCACGATGGTATCAGGGTTATTTGTGGACACTCAATTCTGGTACTGGGGAACTGTGGCGTATCGATCCCAAAACCCACACTATCGATATCCTGTGTGCTTTACCGGGCTTTGGTCGCGGTTTGGCCTTTGTGGGAAACACGGCATTAGTAGCCTTATCACAAATTCGAGAAACCGCTATTTTTGGTGGTTTGCCCCTGCAAACTCGATTTCCGAGTTTAGTCTGTGGCGTAGCGCTCATTGACTTGAAAACCGGAAAACCGATGGGCCGCTTAACCTTTTCCAGTGGCGCTCAAGAATTGTATGATATCCAAGTTCTTACTGGAGTTAATCGACCCACCCTGTTAAATTTAGAAAAACCAGCGACTCGCCAAGCCTTTAGCGCTCCTGACTTTGCCTATTGGTTGCGTCCTTCCTCGGAAATGGGAGACTCTAGCGATCCGCAATAGCGCAAGTTTGGGTACTCTAAGGGCAGAGGCAATCCGGTGAGATCTCGCGCCAGCGAGATAAATGCTCATTTGATAAAACCTCAAAATCCTCTCACCCGTAATGATTAAACTCTGTGGTGATGTTCTCCAAAAGAGAAATCAGTTGATAATATTGAATCGAAATAGAGTACCCCATAACCCTTGCATTTACCCTATATTCCCCTAGGAGAGAAAACTAATGGCTGTTAATCCAGTTGGTTCAGAATTCAAAGTTAATACGACAACAGCAAGCATTCAACAACTTCCAGCGATCGCCATAGACAGCGATGGTGATTTTGTCGTGACCTGGACAAGCTATTTCCAGCCAGGAGATGCTCAATCTGGCGTATATGCTCAACGCTACAACAGTGCGGGAGTAGCTCAGGGTGGCGAATTTAGAGTAAATACCTTTACTGATAACTTTCAATATGAGTCAACGATTGGGATTGACTCCGATGGGGATTTTGCGATCGCCTGGACGAGCGGTGGACAAGATGGCAGCGGCTACGGAATCTATGCCCAACGCTACAATAGTGCGGGTTCCCCTCAAGGGAATGAATTTCAGGTTAATACCACAACCAATGATAACCAGTCTGCTCCTAGCTTGGGGATGAGTGCCAATGGTAACTTTGTCGTGTCTTGGACAAGCAATGGCCAGGATGGGAGCGAAGGTGGAGTTTATGCCCAACGCTACAATAGCGATGGAACTGTAGCCGGTTCAGAATTCAGAGTTAATACCACGACCAATGGCTCCCAAGCTTTTCCTTCAGTAGCCATGAATGCCAATGGCAATTTTATTATTACTTGGCAAAGTAACGGGCAAGATGGTAGCGGTGCTGGTATTTATGCCCAACGCTATGACAGTAATGGCAGCGCTGTGGGAGGAGAATTTAGAGTTAATACCTTTACTGCTGACGATCAGCGTAGTCCTTCAGTATCCATGAATGATAATGGGGCATTTGTCATTGTATGGGAAAGTGCCAGTCAAGATGGAAGCCAGGAAGGGGTTTATGCCCAACGCTACGATAGTAATGGTGCAGCAGTAGGCGCGGAATTTCAGGTTAATACCTTTACCACGGGGCAGCAAAAATCACCGGAAGTCACCATGGAGAATAGTGGTGGCTTTTTTATTACCTGGGAAAGTGCTGGGCAAGATGGTGATGGAGACGGGGTTTACGCTCGGCAGTATAATTCTCAAGGACAACCACAAGGGGCGGAATTTCAAGTCAATACTGAGACGGCAAACGATCAGGAGAATCCCGCGATCGCAGTGTCTGATAATGGGCGACTGGCGATCTCCTGGGAAAGTGAAGCCCAAGATGGCGATGCCACAGGAATCTACGCCCAACGCTATCTCTCCAATACCCTAATTGAATTCTCAGAAGCCACGTATCAAGTCAATGAAGATGGCAGTCTCGTCAATGGAGAAATTACTCTCAACCGCAGTGGGAACTTAGATGTCACCTCCCAAGTACGGGTTAATATTACTGGAGGAACAGCCACTGGCGGAGCAAATGGGGATTATGACAATAGCAACTTCCCCCTCACCGTCACTTTTAATCCGAATGAAACCACCAAAACTGTTCCTGTAACCATTCAGCAAGACTCAGAAACGGAATCCACAGAAACCATTAATTTTAACCTGGATAACCTCAGTAATGCTGAACTGGGTTCACAGAGTACGACCGTTTTAGAAATCTTAGATGATGATATTCCCGGTTTGAAGCTCGAACCTCAAACCGGATTAACCACCACCGAAGCGGGGGGAACGGCTAATTTCAATGTCTCTCTCAATACCCAACCCACCGCTGACGTAACCGTTAATCTGACCAGTAATGACACCAGTGAAGGAACGGTTTCTCCAGCCACATTAACCTTTACTTCACAAAACTGGAATGTCACTCAAGCCGTCACTCTTACTGGAGTTGACGACCAAATTGCTGATGGTAATATTGATTATACGATTGCCGTCAGTGCTAGCAGTAGCGATACCAATTACAATACCCTTTCTCCTTCCCAAGTTACCGCCACTAATGTAGATAACGACACGGTTGGTATTACGGTTAATCCAACCACCGGACTGACGACAACCGAAGCCGGAGGTACAGCCCAATTTTCAGTCGTGCTGAATACCCAGCCAACAGCAGATGTGACCATTCCGGTTAGCAGTAGCGATACCACAGAAGGAACGGTTGCGCCCCAAAGCTTAGTGTTTACACCAAGTAATTGGGATACGGTGCAAACGGTTACAGTTACCGGAGTTGCTGATAATATTGACGATGGTGATGTGTCTTATCAGGTTCTGCTAGCGGCGGCTACCAGTACGGATACAAACTACAATGGCATCGATCCGAGTGATGTCTCCGTGACGAATGCAGAAGTGGGACGAGTGATTGTAGAGGAAACTGGGGGAAGTACGGCGATCGCAGAAGGCGGCAATACCGATACTTATACCCTACGTCTGAGTCGCCAACCGATTGGTAATGTTATTGTTGGTGTTACTTCAGATAATCAATCCACAGCAGCACCGTCAACAGTTATCTTTACTCCTAACAGTTGGAATATCGCTCAAACCGTTACTCTGACAGCAGTGGATGATAATGTGGCGGAGGGAAATCACAGTAGTACCATTAGCCATACGGTCAATGCTCCAAGCGATCCAGGTTATAATAACTCCCCTGTGTCAACCGTTACCGCTACCATTACGGATAATGACACTGGATCTCCTACTCCTGGTTCAGTGAGCTTTGTAGAATCTGGAGGTAGCACGACTTTAACCGAAGGAGGGGCAACGGACAGTTATACCTTAGTTTTAACTCAACAACCGTCTGCTAATGTCACCATTACAGCAACACCCGATAATCAATCGACGGTCAATCCAACGACGTTTACCTTTACTCCCAGTAACTGGAATACTCCACAAACGGCAACCCTAACAGCAGTGGATGATACAGCAGTAGAGGGGAATCATAGTAGTGTAATTCGCCATACCAGCACTAGTACGGATGCGAGTTTTAATAATATTACTCTGGCCAGTGTGACAGCGGAGATCGCTGATAATGATACCACTCCCACTCCCACTCCCACTCCCACTCCTACTCCCACCCCAACTCCCACTCCCACTCCTACCCCTGGCGATTCAGGAAATAACAACATCTTTGGTACAGCAGGGAATGATGTAATTAATGCAGGAGCTGGCAATGACCAAGTTTCTGGTTTGCAAGGGAATGATATTATCTCTGGTGGCTCGGGAAATGATGGTATTAATGGTAATCAAGGCAACGATGGCATTAATGGAAATCAAGGTAATGACCTACTCTATGGCGGTCAAGGTAATGATGTTGTCCGGGGTGGCCAGAATGACGATATTGTTTATGGGAACCAAGGGGCAGATCAACTCTTTGGTGATTTAGGCAACGATCTCCTCTATGGTGGTCGAGGTAATGATACCGTCAGTGGTGGCGACGGAAATGATACCCTGAGTGGTGATTTTGGCGCAGACGTGCTTTCTGGTGGTTCAGGTGCAGATATATTTGTTCTGCGCACCAGTACGGCAGTTAATCAAATTGAACAAGCTGATTTTATTGTCGATTTTCAAATCGGGGTAGATCGCATTGGTTTAACGGGCAGTTTAACCGCTCAGAATTTATTACTGCAAAATGTGGCCGGCAATACGGTCATTCGGATCAATCCATCCGGTCAAATTTTGGGTATTGTGGCCAATACACCACCAACAGTTTTCTCTGTGAATGACTTTGTCCCGGTTAATATTGGCGTGGTTTAAGGCGATCGAGAGGTATAGCAAGATCTTTAGAGGCGAAAAGTTTTTCGCCTCTCTTTTGAGTTGATCTGATACAACTGTTGTTCACCATAGATCATTGATAGAGAAAGCATTATATGAAATATTAGGAGTCATTTTTCTGCCAAACACCTCTTCAAGTAATTAGACTTGCACTAATCATTTATTTGTACCGGGATGCAATATAAATCCTTATGACGGCTCAAATTTTAAGAAGGAATTGATATTACAGATAGATTAAGAACAGTGTTGAATGGATTTTATTATTGCTGAATCTATATCCCTAACAAAAGGATTGTTTTAATTCATTATGAAAAATTTTATCATTGCACTAATTGCCGGAATGACGATTTCAAATCAAATGATTTTTTCGTTTATTTTTTGGCGCTATAAAATTTGGGGAAGCTATGGGGATGAAGATTTATTTTATGCTATTATATTTGGTGGTTTTATCAGCTTAGGCTTGGGTCTTATTTTAGCTCTTATCTTTTTCTTTCTGGTTTTATCAAAAGAGAAAAAAATTAGTCGAAAAAAGTATAACAGATTTATCCAGTACTTAATATTGGTTATAGTATCCAGTATCTTTTGCAGAGTATACTTAAACGAAAAAGTTGTCCCTGCTCTGGTTAGTACGGCTGCCTTCGAGTCGAATAGCTATCTGAAAATATTAGTAAAATTTTCATATAACTTAAATGTCAAAGATCTTAATGGTCAAACGGCTATCATTAAGGCAAGCGAACGCGGAAGATTAGATTCAGTTAAAGAACTTATCAAAGCAGGTGCTGATTTAAATGCACAAGATAGGCGAGGTTGGACAGCGTTAATTGTAGCTGCTTATGGCACTGGATTTCCTGAGACAGACAATTGTGAACTTACAGAACTACTGATTAAAGCAGGTGCTGATATCAATATTGAAGATAATTGGGGTAACAACGCTTTAACAAATGCATTGAGTGTTGGTAATACTTGCAGTGCCAACTTACTTCAGCAGCAAAAGGATAATCCAACTACAACAGAAAATCCAGATCAATATCCAACTGGCGTAGTTTCTCCCGTAGCTGTTGTAAATCTGACTCGGTGCGATCGGTTCTATAAGCCATTTGTTAGATTACCATGTTGATTGATTTGTATGGGTGGCGGACTCCAATTATCAGCTTGCAATCGACCTGTTAATTTCAATATATCAGGAATCACTACATTTCCATTGTTGTTTAAGCTATTCCTCTCCTAAAAAATACTAACTCTTTTAGGAGAGGGATAATTCCATCTGGGTTATACCATAGAGTATTTAATCCGAAGGCACTTGGTAATCGACTCCTTGAGCTTCCTGGATAGTACGGATCTGACTCCAATCGATTTGATAGTCGATGGGGATAAATTTTTCTTCTCCTGTGGCAGTAAATTCGCGCTCTAAACCCGTTCCTGACCAGTTAAAGGTTAAAAAAGCATTTTGGATACCTTTAACCAGTTCTGGGTCTAAATTATGGGCATAGCCATAAGCGGCATTAGGGAAAGTTTGGGATTGGTAAAGGGAGCGGAATTGGCTACAGTCGGCTTCCTGACGATTGCACATCAGTTGCAGGACATCATTGGCAATGGCGGCTGCTTCATAGGTTTGGTTTTGTACTCCGACGATAGACTTTTCTTGAGATCCAGAAAATACAGCTTTGTAGTCTCGATCGCCTTTGAGGTTATAACCGGCTTCTAGGAGGGCACGGGGTAAAATGTATCCTGAATAGGAATTAGCATCCGTGAAGGCTAACTGGCGGTCTGATAGGTTTTCGAGGCTATCCAGAGGGCTGGAGAAATGGGTGATGATTTCCATTTCATAGCCAAATGTGCCATCAGAAGCGGCCATCATGGCAAAAGGGGTAAAGCCGGCTTGATTGACGGCAATGGGGACAGTGCTAGTGCTAAACCCGGCAATATGGAGTTGACCGTCTTTTAAGGCTTGAATTTGATCGGCTTTTGCCTCTAGAGCGAGGAATTGGACGGGTTTGCCGGTAATTTCCGATAGATGGGCCATAAATTCAGTCCAAACAGATTCGTATTGGTCTGGGTTGGGAATCGGTAAATAGGCAAAGATGAGGGTGTCTGGATTAATCCATTCATCAGGATTGTCTGGAGGATCGGCAACTAGATCTTGATTGCGATCGCAATATTGCCCATCCATCTGTTTGGGGCGATCGCATTCTTCTTGAGTGATTTGTGCCGTCTCTTCTGGAGTCCCTTGAGAGGAGCCGCATCCTGCCAAATTGAGCAGAAGTGCGCCACCGATGAGCAGTAGGGAAACTGGGTTAATTCCTATTCTTTGAGTTGAGTTCATGGTTAAAACATCCTGGAAAAATCAGCCATTATACTTAAATCTCTTGTTGATGAATATTGCGCTCTGTAAAGAGTCCTAAATTTGTGTAAACAATACTGGAACTCTGAAAAAACTATGCTATTGTAAACAATATAGGCACCAAAGCAAGAAATTAAAGCATTAAATTTGGGTTCTAGAATTGGTGTCTGTCCTCTAGAGTCCAGTCACAGTTGAACATAGCCCTTCACCCTAGTGGCAAACCCCCTGCACAGTCAGCGGTTAAGCCAAACCTGAAGTCCGGAAAGACAGGGTTATGGGAAAGCCTAAAAGGTATGGCTGTGAAGCATGAAAACCTTAGTAAGTTAGTTGTACTTGTCCATTTTCTTAACTCGTAAAACCCTGAAAATTAGAGTTTCTCAAGAATACTTAGTTTAGGTCTAGCCGCCTCCGGTTAGACCTTCGCCCATTTTAAAGAATGAATGACGGTTAGAGTAAAACTCCAGCAATACAAGCGGTCATACAACAGGCAAGAAATCCGCCAATCATAGCTCGTAAACCCAACTGAGCGAGATCGGATTGTCGAGAGGGAGCGATCGCCCCAATGCCTCCCAACTGAATGCCGATTGCCCCCAGATTAGAAAAGCCGCAGAGAGCATAAGTGGCGATCGCCGCAGTGCGATCGGAAATTTGTTGATTCGCAATCAACTCACTCAAATCTACATAAGCGATAAACTCAGTCAGGATTGTCTTCTTTCCCAGTAGCTCCCCCACCACTAAACAATCTGCCCAAGGAACCCCCATCAACCAAGCCACAGGCGCAAAGATTACGCCAAAAATTCCCTCTAAGGATAACGTCGGTAAACCAACCAATCCGCCCATCCAACCTAATACAGCATTGATAAACGCCAGTACCCCCAAAAATGCAATCAGCATTGCCGCAATATTCAGGGCTAGCTTCATTCCCTCAGAAGCACCTGTAGAAAGAGCATCAATGGCATTGATAGAGGTTTTCTCCACCTGGATAGATACCGTTCCCATTGTGGGGGAACTTTCGGTTTCTGGATACATCAGCTTCGAGATCGCCAACGCTGCCGGAGCAGACATCACCGATGCGGTAATCAGATGCTCTGGAGCAATGCCAAAGGAAATATAGGCGACTAAAACTCCTCCAGCTACCGTCGAAAATCCACTGGTCATAATCGCATGAAGTTCAGACCGGGTAGTTGTCGAGACATAGGGTTTAATTAGCAAAGGTGCTTCTGTCGAACCGACAAAAATATTCGCGGCTGCCGTCAGCGTTTCCGATCCCGAAGTTTTCAGGGTATATTGCATGAACCGAGCGATCGCCTGTACCATGCGCGGTAAAATTCCATAGTAGTAAAGCACACTAATAAACGCCGAAAAGAAAATTACTGTTGGCAACACCCGAAAGGCGAAAATATACACCTCATTGTTCACCAACTGGGACGAAAACACAAACTCAGACCCCACATCCGAAAACTCTAAAAACGTCTGGATGCGATCGCCTAAAAAGCGGAATAGAGCCAAGCCGAATGGAACCTTGAGGATCAGCACCGCTAAAACAAACTGTAAACCCAGCCCCATTGCTACCACTCGCCAGCGCACTGCTGGACGGTTAACCGAGATGCCATAGGCAAAGGCGACAAAAACACCGAGTCCCAATAGGGAAATAACACGTTCCATTATTGAAGAGCCTACTTGCTTTATAGTGAATTTTCAATTGACTTCAATCTAAATGATATATAATGAAATGCTTGGCTTAAATCTCTAAACATATTTCTAACCCCTAAAAACGTTCCTATGAAACTGCCTATCATCGCCATTATCGGCCGTCCCAATGTCGGCAAATCGACCCTGGTCAATCGGTTAGCCAAAAGACAAGAATCGATTGTGTTTGATGAACCTGGAATTACCCGCGATCGCACGTATCGTTACTGCTATTGGCGCGATCGCGATTTTCAAGTCGTCGATACTGGGGGGCTACTCTTCCATGACGATACTGAATTTTTGCCCCTGATTCGCGAACAAGCCTTACTCGCTTTAGCTGAATCTAGCGCTGCCATTTTCCTCGTCGATGGTCAAACTGGACCCACCCCTGGAGATATGGAAATTGCCCAATGGTTGCATCAACAATCGATCCCCATCATTTTAGCGGTGAATAAATGCGAATCTCCAGATCGGGGACTGATTCAAGCCGCCCAATTTTGGGAATTAGGACTAGGCGAACCCTATGCTATTTCCGCCATTCACGGCAATGGAACGGGGGATCTTCTGGATGCTTTACTGCCTCACTTACCCGTGATGGAAAACTGGGAAGAATCTACAGAAACCAAAATCGCCATTGTTGGTCGTCCGAATGTGGGTAAATCGAGTTTACTCAATGCCTTTTTAGGGGAAAAACGGGCCATTGTTAGCCCCATTTCCGGTACCACCCGAGATGCTATTGATACCATGGTCGAACATGAGGGCAAAACCTACCGGTTAATTGATACTGCGGGCATTCGCAAGAAGAAAAATGTGGAATACGGGGCCGAATTTTTCGGGATCAATCGTGCTTTTAAAGCCATTCGCCGGTCTGATGTGGTATTACTGGTCATTGATGCGATCGATGGAGTCACCGAACAAGACCAAAAATTGGCTAACCGCATTACTGAAGATGGCCGCGCTTGTGTGATTGTGGTGAACAAATGGGATCAGGTGGAAAAAGACAGCTATACCATTTTGCACTACGAACAACAGGTTCGCGATCGCCTCTACTTCATTGACTGGTCAGAAATGATTTTTGTCAGCGCTCTGACGGGACAACGGGTTCCCAAAATTCTGAAGTTAGTCGATAATGCCGTCAGCGAACATAAACGCCGTGTTTCCACTTCTGTTGTTAATGAAGTTCTGCAAGAGGCCATCAGTTGGCACACTCCCCCCACCAACCGGCAAGGGAAACAGGGCAAAATTTACTATGGCACGCAAGTCAGTAGCCAACCGCCAAGCTTTAGTATTTTTGTCAACGATCCCAAACGGTTGGGAGAAAACTACCGTCGCTATATAGAAGGGCAAATCCGCAAACAACTGGGATTTACCGGTACACCCATTCGCCTCTTTTGGCGAGGCAAAAAAGCCCGTGAGTTGGAAGCAACAGGGGCCAATCGAGCGATCCGAGTTTAAGATCAATGAAAAATCAAAAAGTTGGCGATCGCGCTGGTCTAGAAATTGTTCAATGGATATATCGGCTACATGAAGCTGCAGACTAACTGCACCTCATAGGAGTTTAGAGAGGTCGTAGAAATGTGCATTTTACAGATCCAGCACATCTTCTGATTTGATAGCACAATCGGTCGTCAATTCGCAAGTGTCCCAAGCTGGGGCATGATTAATCTCATTTCTCTATGGAGCTGCGCTATTCTAGATGAGGTATTTTATCAACAGTACCCCAGCTATAGGACAAGTGTTAGGCGGTCACTACGAAATTGAGCAAGAATTGGGTCAAGGAGGGTTTGGCAAGACGTTTCTGGCTAGAGACCATCATCTTCCTGGTCATCCTCTGTGTGTGGTGAAGCAACTCAAAGCCCAATGGCATGGCTCCCATGCTCTGAAGGTCGCCAAGCGCTTGTTCAAAACGGAAGCTCAAACCTTACAAAGCTTGGGAGAACATCCCCAAACTCCCCGGTTGTTGGCCTTTTTTGAACAAGAGGAGGAGTTTTATCTCGTCCAAGAATATATCCAGGGTCATGAGCTAACGCAGGAGATTCAAGAGGGTAAAGCGTGGAGTGAGCTTCAGGCGATCTCCCTGTTAAGAGATATTTTGGTGTCTTTAGATTTTGTCCATCAACAGGGGGTGATTCACCGGGACTTAAAACCGAGTAATATTATCCGGCGATCGCTCGATAACCAACTGGTTCTGATTGATTTTGGTGCAGTCAAGCAAACTCTTTCAGAATTAACCCCTTCAATGGGTAAAACGTCCCAGACTCCCTTATCGGTAATTGTTGGATCTCCCAATTACATGCCCAGCGAACAGGCGATTGGTCGCCCGAAATTCAGCAGTGATATTTATGCAGTGGGAATTATTGCCATTCAAGCCCTAACGGGAACATTACCTAGAGACCTCCCGAAAGATCCGGAGACTGAAGAGATTCTTTGGCAACCATTGGCATCCGTGAGTTCAGAGTTAGAGGCTGTATTAGGGAAAATGGTACGCTATCATTTCGGCGATCGCTACTCCTGCGCCGCAGAAGCCCTAGAAGCGGTCAATGCCCTCTCTATTTCCCCGACTTCCCCTCCTCCTCCGATTCCCAAAGCGGAACCCGTTTCCCCTGACTCTCCCACCGTTGTGTCTTTTTCTGCTTCCATTGACCCAGAATCATCACAACCGGTGACCTTTCAACCGATCAATCAACGCGATCGATGGGGAGGATTATGGATTTGTGAATTAGGCGTGCAAGGCAAATCAATCAAACTCTATCAAGGAGATATTACGAATCTAACGGCTGATGTGATTGTCAGCTCAGACGATACTTACTTAACCATGGGGGTAGGCGTTTCTAAACAAATTCGTTCCATTGGCGGAATTGAAGTGTATAAAGAAGCCCAAAAATTACAACCTTTAAGATTAGGCGCGATCGCAGCGACAACCGCAGGTTACCTATGGGCAAAGAAGATTTATCATGCAGCAGTCATGAATTTCGCTTCTGATTTTTCCATTCTTTCCCAAAATATCTATAAATCAACGATTCAACAAGCAGTGCAAACTTGCTTAGAGACAGCCAATCAAGAGGGTTTTCAAAGTATTGCATTTCCTCTGCTCGGTACTCGAGTGGAGCGATTCCCTGCACTGGAAGAACTACAGATTATTTTGGCACAAATTATTCAGCAGTTCTCTGAGGGTCCCAATAGTATTAATGAAGTGACGATTGCGATGTATGACAAAGTTGCACCGATGAAAGCAATTAAAACCGTTGTAGAAAATATGGTTCAGTATCATCTGAGCGACTTACGGCTCTCTCTAGAAAGGTTCAAGTCAAATGACAGATAGGGAATGGAATAATAAATAGGGACTGTTTTTCGGAAAAGACCAATACCCTATGGCTAGAGTTCCTATTGCCTCTTTAGTGTTCTGCGCTATTCTAGATGGGGTATTTTATTAACAACACCCCAGGTTATGGGACAAGTGTTAGCAGGTCACTACCAAATTGAGCAAGAACTCGGTCAAGGGGGATTTGGCAAAACATTTCTTGCCAGAGATCATCACCTTCCGGGTCATCCTCTGTGTGTGGTTAAGCAACTCAAACCCCAATTGGATGACCCGGATGCTCTAAAAGTCGCCAAGCGGTTGTTCACCACTGAAGCTCAAATCTTACAACGGTTGGGAGAACATCCCCAAATTCCCCGTTTGTTGGCCTTTTTTGAACAAGAGGAGGAATTTTACTTAGTTCAAGAGTATATTCAGGGTCATGAACTTGCCTCCGAGATCGGAGAGGGACAACCCTGGCAGGAAGATCGGGCGATCGCTTTGTTAAGAGATATTTTGACTCCCTTGGATTTTGTTCATCAACAGGGAGTGATTCACCGAGACTTAAAACCAAGTAATATCATCCGGCGATCGCTTGATAACCAACTGGTTCTGATTGATTTTGGTGCAGTTAAGCAAACTCTTTCCCAGGTTCACCCTTCCCCTGAAAAAACGTCCCAAACTCCTGTATCGGTGATTATTGGCTCTCCCAATTATATGCCCAGCGAACAGGCGATCGGTCGTCCGAAATTCAGTAGTGATATTTATGCCGTGGGAGTCATTGCGATTCAAGCCTTAACCGGAAAATCTTTGCCTGAACTCCCGAAAGACCCGGAGACTGAAGAGATATTATGGAAACAGTTCGCCTCCGTGAGGGAGGAGTTGGAGGAAGTTTTAGGGAAAATGGTCTGCTATCATTTCGGCGATCGCTATTCCTACGGAGCAGAAGCCCTAGAAGCCATAAACTCCCTCTCATCTCCCTTGATTTCTAAACCTCCTCCAATTGCTGAACCGAATCCTCTCAGAAACTTGCAACATGAAGAAACCCATCCTATTTTTCCTCCTGCCATTGCCCCAGATAATCCCACACTCATTACCGAACTAGATTTATCCCCTGCTCCAGTTTCTAATGTTCCAAAACCCTCAACATTTAACGTTGAAGTCGTTAAAAATTCTGACTTAACTGTACCTGAGTTTGAATTATCGCCACCCAAGACTAACCCTGATGATCCCACAGAAATTTCTCAGCACGAGGAGGATGTAGAACAATTCTCTCATGATAAACAGCCAACATACTCAACATTTAACTTTGAAGTCGTTACTGTTAATCATCGTGGAGAACCCCTTAAGCGCCAAAATTACCAAGCCCAATCTTTTCAAGAAGACTTAGGGGATGGAGTTTGTTTAGAAATGGTCTCTATACCCGGAGGCACCTTTCTTATGGGTTCTCCTGGGGATGAAGACAACCAAGAATCTGATGAAAGTCCCCAACATGTAGTCACAGTTGCTCCCTTTTATTTAGGGAAATTTCAGGTTACCCAGGCACAATGGCATAGAGTCGCCTCTTTTCCACAAATCAACCATCGCCTAGAATCTAAGCCCTCTCATTTCCAAGGGGATGATTTACCCGTTGAACAAATTTCTTGGGATGAAGTACAAGAATTTTGTTTAAGACTCTCTTCCCACACTCGACGAAATTATTGCTTACCCTCAGAAGCTCAGTGGGAATATGCCTGTCGCGCTGGAACTACAACTCCATTTAACGTGGGTGAAATGCTAACCATTGACTTAGCCAATTATAAACTGCCTAATCCCTCAGAAAGAGAGCTAAAAACTAGGGCAGTCGGAAGTTTTAACCCTAATCAATTTGGGTTGTATGATATGCATGGTAATGTCTGGGAATGGTGCAATGACCACTGGCACAACACCTACAATCTTGCACCCAATAACGGAGAATCTTGGTTATCTGGCGATCAACCGGAATTAAAGGTCATACGTGGGGGTTCTTGGAGTAATCAGTTGCTCAATTGCCGTTCAGCTCATCGTAATATGTTGTGGGCGAACTATCGAGGCAATACGTTTGGCTTTCGAGTAGCGATATAGCCATGATATAATTCAGACTTGGAATATTTTATTTTTGACATAAAGAGGGTCTTCAAACTTGGGTTTAGCAAGTTGAGCTACAATCCCAGCTTTAGGAGTCACGCCTTTAGAAGTAGCAAACGCTTGAGGATTTCTCATTTAGCAGATTAGCAGACGGTAATCCGTATGGAAGCTGATTGAGGGCATTGATTACTATGAATATAGAAATTCAAGTCAGTGGAGAGAATAATGTACGATCCAGATAAGCGCAAGTTACTTTCTGCTCTGTGTCAAGGCTCTATTTTCTTTAGTTTATTGTGGGTTTCGGTGGGAGTGCCGATCGCCATTTCTGTCATCTCCGACGATCCAGTTGTCAAGCAGAATGCCAAAGAGTCCCTCAATTTCCACTTGAATGTCTGGTTATACGAAATCATTTTTGGCATACTCACCATTGTATTAATTGGTTGGCCTTTGTTGGGACTATTGCAAATTATGAGTGTGATCTTACCCGTTTTGGCGATCGCCCATTGCCTAAGCCAACCCGAAACATCCTATCGCTATCCCTTTATCTTTCGCCTGCTCTAAATTAACTCAAATAGGCCATCATCCAACCCACGATTAAGCCTAAAACAGAGGTGATGGCTAAAATAAAAAAGGCTTGCCACTCCGTAAACCCTAACGTTTGTAAATCTAGGCGAGCCAATGCCCCCGAACACAGCAGGACAAAGCCCCGATAAAACACATGAATTCGGGATAAAATTAACACAGAGAAAAAGCCCAGGGTCACCACTCCTAACAATAACCCTAAATCACTTTGAAATCCCTTCACCATCCCCTCTTTGAGTTGCCGTAAAGGAGCCGTGAGCAAAGCCGTAAAACTCAGCGCTAATAGGGTTGCCAGAATCCAAAGACGAACCTCCGCCGAGAATGACGGAGGTTCATCTAACCAATTCAGAGGGGGCAGGGCTGCCGCAAAACTGGTATAAGAAATTAATAAGATGGCCAGGGAGGGCCAGGGTAGCTTTTGAACCATTTTCAACCTAAGCCTCCCTGATTGTACTGTGACTATCGAACTGCTGGTTTAGGATTGTTCACTGGCTCCAACCCGGTCTTCGCGCTTATCACGCAGGGAAGATGCATTCCGATTCCGTTTAGCCAGCTTCGGCTTAGGAGTGCTGTATTTAACATCATCTTCCGTGGCATCATAGTCGGTTTGTGCCCAAGCGGGACGAGTGGTATCATAAGCCATTTGCAGAGCAGCAGCGGCGATCGCATGGGGTTCATAGCCCTCTTCACTCAACCTGGCCACTAAAGGCAAGAACGAAGCCATTCTCTCCCCAGTTACGGCATCACTGACTTGATCTTGCAGACGGTCAATATGACGAGCCTCAATTTGAGCGCGAGTTGGAATCCGATTCACCGTTAACCGTTGACGAATATACCGTTCAATCTGAGTCAGTTTACGGCGCTCAAAGGATTGTACCAAGCAAATCGCCGTACCATCCTTACCTGCGCGTCCCGTCCGCCCAATCCGGTGGACATAATTTTCCAGGTTATCCGGTAAATCGTAGTTAATCACATGGGACAAGTCGTCCACATGCAAGCCTCGCGCTGCAATATCAGTTGCCACTACCCAACGCACCTGGCGATGGCGGAAGCGAGTCATTAAGCGCTCCCGTTGGGATTGGCTCAAATCCCCATGATACTCATCCACACTATAGCCAGCCGATTGCAGTTGACTGGTCAACTCAGCCGCTTGGCGACGAGTACGCACAAAAATAATCGCTGAATCCGGGCTTTCCATTTCCAGAATCGGTTGCAGTGCCCGTTGTTTTGTCCATCCGCGCGGAATCATATAAGCAATTTGCTCAATATGAACCGGAGCAGCTTTGGGTTGTTCAACGGTTACCGTAATCGGCGATTTTAGGAACCGTTGCACTAAACTACGAATAGACGGGGGCATGGTAGCGGAGAAACAGGCCGTTTGTCTCTCTGTGGGCACTTGGGAGAGGATTTTCTCTACATCTTGAATAAAGCCCATATTCAACATTTCATCGGCTTCATCCAAAACCACCCAAGAGAGGTCTTGGAGGGTTAACTCCTTACGCTCAAGCAGATCGATCACCCGTCCTGGGGTTCCCACTACAATATGCACTCCACTTCTGAGCCGTTGGATCTGGCGCTCAATGGACTGCCCACCATAAATAGCGGTCACCCGAATCCGTTTATCTCCGGTTAGATCGCGAATGGCTTTGCGGACTTGTTCAGCTAATTCCCGCGTTGGGGTCAGAATTAAAGCTTGGGGGTTGCGCTGTTCAAGATTGAGCCGCTCTAAAATCGGCAGAGCAAAGGTCGCGGTTTTACCCGTTCCCGTTTGCGCTTGGCCAACCACATCTTGATTCTGAAGCAAATGGGGAATGGCTTTGGTTTGAATTTCTGTGGGTTCAACAAACCCAATGCTTTCTAAATATTGGGCACGATTTTCAGAAATTCCGAGTTCTTGAAATGAAACAGTCATTAATACTCCTTAATATGAGTGGAAATTTTAAGTCCGATGTCAGCGTAATTTACACAGCAATGGGACAGTTCTCGATCGCAGTTGAGGTATGGCTCTAAACTCGATCGCCATAGAGGTCATAAGCATCCGCATCTGTAATCTTGACGGAAATCAGTTTTCCTAGGGGTTCCGAATTTCCTTGGGATCTGATGTACACAACACCATCGACTTCTGGAGCAAATCGGGCACAGCGACCGATTAAATCTTGGGTGTCTGGGAAGCTTCCTTCAACCAGCACATCGACGGTTTTACCGATTTCAGCCTGATTTCGGCTCAGGGAAATGGGTTGTTGTCGCTCCATTAGGTGATTGCGGCGCTCTTCTTTGACCGGTTCCGGAACCGGGTTGTCAAAGCCAGAAGCGGGGGCTTCTTCTTCGGGAGAAAAGGCAAATACGCCTACATGATCGAATTGATGACGATCTACAAAGTCACACAAGTGATCGAAGTGGGTTTGGGTTTCACCCGGAAAACCAACAATAAAGGTGGTTCGGAAGACTCCATTAGGGATCGCTTGTTTCAGGTTTTCGATAATTTGGTTGTTGACCTGACCTTGCCAAGGGCGATTCATAGCCCGAAGAATATCTGGATGGGAGTGTTGCAGAGGTAAATCGAGATAAGGCAGAATATTGGGGGTTTCTTGGATAGCGGCAATTACTTCTGGGCTAAAGCCAGTCGGATAGGTATAGTGCATCCGAATCCAAGGAACATTGACCTGTCCAAGTGCCCTCAGCAGTTGAGCCAGTTGGGGTTTCCCGTAAAGGTCGGCTCCATAGTTGGTGGTAATTTGGGAAATCAAGATCAGTTCTTGAACCCCTTCATCTGCTAATTTTTGGGCTTCAGCAACGATGGATTCGATGGGGCGCGATCGCTGCTTTCCACGCAGGTGGGGAATGATGCAAAACGCGCATTTATAATCACATCCTTCGGCAATTCTCAGATAGGCTACCCCCTCGGTGGTTGTCCGATAGCGAGGGGTTTGGTCATCGGCGATGTAGGTTGGATTGGAGGAAACTGCGAGCGGGCGATCGCCTCCTTGCACCTGTTCCATCACCTCCACAATTTTCTGATAGTCCCCTGTTCCGACGACTGCTACCGCTTCCGGTAGGGCATCGAGGAGATCTTCTTGATAGTGTTGGGCCATACAGCCCGTAATCACAATTTTTTTATCAGCCTCTGCTAGTTCGACGAGGGTTTGAACCGATTCTTGTCGAGACTCTTGGATAAAACTACAGGTGTTAACAATGACATAATCGGCTAACTCTTCGTTTGAATCAACGCCGTAGCCTGCTTGAACGAGCAAACCGAGCATATGTTCGGTGTCAATTCGGTTTTTTTCACAGCCCAAGTGGGCGATCGCAATCGTTGGCTTATTGCCCATGGAGTTTTTCAATCAGTGGATCGCTTCGGTTTAGACTAAGCTGACAAAGCTAAAAACGCTTTGCTGTTGTCTCTAACCCGTTGGAAATGCACCGCTTCTGTGCCGCTCGATCCACTCAATGAGTTGTCCTCGGCCCTTGACGGCGACTTTAAGGATTATCCTAGCGCAAATTTGAAGTTTTGCAACATTCCTACACATTTTTAGATAATTTGGGCGACCCCTCATACTTGATCCCATCGCCTCGTGCTGCCCACCAACCGATAGAATTAATTAGGATAGAACGACTGCTATTCAGATTGTCTCTAGCCCAATTTAGCCAATCGGCAGTCAACTCCATCCTGTCCTTCCCCACCCCTGGGTCTACCTCTAACCCCTTCTGTTAAGCTTAACGCCAACACCTTTCATGTTGACTACTGAAGAATTTAGTGAACGATTTCCCCTATTCAATACCGCCAACCCGGAGACCCTCGATCGCCTATTGTCTATTGCCCAAGAGCATGAATATCCTGCCCAACGAGCGGTGTTAATGGAAGATGCTTGGGGAAATGCGGTGTTTTTTATTGTATCGGGTTGGGTCAAAGTCCGCCGTCTGTCCGATAAAAATGATATGACGATCGCCGTTCTCGGCCCGGGTAACTTTTTTGGAGAAATGGCGATTTTAGATGAATCTCCCCGCTCCACCGATGTCATTGCCCTTTGTCCGGTTACCTTGATGAGCGTATCAGCCCAGCGATTTATTCAAGCTCTGTTTAATGATTCCCAGCTCCATCATCGCATGTTGCAGTTGATGGTTCGCCGTCTGCGGCAAAATAATGTTCGCTTCCAACTGCGAAACCAACCGCCTGCCGTTAAACTGGCCAATACTCTCATTCGGTTAGCCGAAGAGTATGGACTCGACACTCAACGAGGAGTAGTCATTTTTAATGTTGCCTTTCAAGATTTAGCGGATGTCTCGGATATCGGCTTACAAGAAACTCAGAAAATCATGGAAAAGTTGCAAGAAAAAAAATGGATTGCGATCCATACTGAAGAAAACCGATTGTGTTTAATTAACAAAAAGCAACTCAAACATTTAGCCGGAATGGGTTAACTCAATTTCCTGATGTCTATTTTTATCTGTTCTTAACGACTATGACTCAAACCTCTATCCCTCAACCGAGCTGCTCTGATGAGCATCAAGTGGCGATCGCCTATCAAGTGGCTATGCCCCAGCCGAGCAACCACCTCTATGAAGTTACCCTCAGTATTTCCGGCTGGCAAGCCGATCGCCTTGACCTCCTATTTCCGGTTTGGAGTCCCGGTTCATACTTAGTTCGAGAATATGCTAAGAATTTACAAGAATTTCAAGTTCATGACTTAGAACAAAGTTCTTTAGTTTATCACAAAAAGAGTAAAAACCATTGGCAAATTAAGACAGAAAACACTTCAGATATTTTCGTCTTTTATCGCATCTATGCCAATGAACTCACCGTTCGCACCAGCCATTTAGATAGCTCCCATGCCTATTTTAATGGCACTTGCCTGTTTTTCCAGGTGCTTGGCATGGAACAACAACCCATTCAGGTAAAAATCCTCGTTCCGGATACGACTTGGAAGATTAGCACTGCCCTCCCGAAAGTTGGACGAGAGAGTGCTATTTTTCAAGCCAACAACTTCGATCACCTCCTCGATAGCCCCTTTGAAATTGGAACCCATGCCATCTATTATTTCCAAACCCTAAACAAAACCCATGAATTAGCCGTTTGGGGCCAAGGCAATCTTCCCGCAGAAAGTGCCATTAATGATATTGAAAAAATTATTGAAGTTGAATCCGAACTCTTTGGCGGACTCCCCTACGATCGCTATCTTTTTATTCTCCACTTGGCTCGCAGTCGAGGCGGACTTGAACACAAAGATTCTTGCTCTTTGATTTTTGACCGCTTTAGTTTTCGCGAACGGGAAAAATATGCCTCATTCATGCAACTGATCGCCCATGAATTTTTTCACCTCTGGAATGTCAAACGTTTGCGCCCCAGTGGACTAGAAACCTATGACTATACCCAAGAGAATTATACCTCATCTTTGTGGTTTTGTGAAGGAGCAACCTCCTATTATGATCTGGTAATTCCCTTGCGAGCAGGCATTTATGACGCTCGACATTTTTTGAACGAATTGAGCAAGGAAATCACCCGCTATCAAAATACCCCAGGTCGTTGGATTCAACCCCTACATGAATCGAGTTTTGACGCTTGGATTAAGCTCTATCGCTCCGATGCCAATAGCCGTAATAATCAAATGTCGTATTACCTCAAAGGCGAGTTGGTGTCCTTAATTCTCGATTTAATGATTCGCGCTCATCATCAAAACCGGCGATCGCTCGATGATGTGATGGTACAAATGTGGGAAAATTTCGGCAAAACGGAAACCGGTTATACCCCAAAGCAACTACACTCCACCATTGAATCCGTTGCCCATATGTCCTTAGAAGACTTCTTCTATAAAGCCCTCGATACCACCGAAGATCTAGCGTTTAACACCTATCTCAAACCCTTTGGTTTACAACTCAAAGCTGAAATTAAATCACCGGATATTCCCCACCTCGGAATCACGGTTAGAGCAGAACAGGGACGGAATCGGGTTAAATATGTCGAAAGCCATTCTCCTGCCTATAATATCGGCATTGATGCAGGAGATGAACTGTTAGCCTTAGACGGGTTGCGCGTCAGTGCAGATGACTTGAGCGATCGCTTAAAAGATTATAATCCTGGAGATTTGATTACTCTAACTCTCTTCCATGGAGATCAACTCAAAACCGTAACCATTACCTTAGCTGAACCTAAGCCTACGTCTTATTATCTCACTCCCTTACCTAACCCTTCATCCCTACAACTGAAAAACTTTCAGGGATGGTTAGGAGTGCCTTTGAAAACTGTCTTTAGCAACGGGTAGAATAGAAACAAGCCTAAAACAAAAAGGAGCAAAAAAATGGCAGTTGTGCGATGGACTGATGAAATGCTCGACGAACTCTCTTCGAGTGTGAGCGAAATGCGCGAAAGTATCGGTGAGCTACGGGAAAGCATTAGCGAGGTCAAAGATAGTGTAGAGGGCTTGAGAATTACCTCACAGGCACTCTTACAAGTTGCGGCTCAACATCAACGCCATATGGAACAGATGGAAGAACGTCAAGCTGAAAGGGAAGAACGTCAAGCTAAAATGGAACAGCGTCAAGCGGAAATGGAAAAACAGCAAGCAGAAATGAAACAACGTCAAGCGGAAAATGACGAGCGTTTTAATATTCTCCTTGAAGAAGTCCGTTACTTGATTCGACGCAATGACAATTAAGTGTTTTGCTTACGGGTTAACTTGTAATTGACATTGCTCAAAAACGTAATTAACGGCGTTGAATAATCGTTCTAAATCGTAAATAGTGTAAGATTTGAGGTTCTTGGTGAATGCGCGATCGCTCAATTTCCCAAACTCCCACACTTTGCCATTGGAGACTATCCCAAAAATCGTTTGCTCTTGAATTCCATTAATTTTTTGGCAAGCCACCATTTCCGCGCCACATTGTCCCCAACCGGCAGTAAAATCATCTTTCTTGGCTTCTATGGCAACAAAAAAAGGTTGCTCAAAAACAATCTTGCCCAGAGGAGATTTATGTGCTAAGATGTAATCTGGTACTCCTGATAAATCTTCATCATAACTTAGGCTTTGATGACTCCACAGTAACCAGTTTTGTTTATAAGAAAACCAAACTTCAGTTAAAATTGGTGCAATTAAATTTTCGCAAATCGCAGCTTCTGAATTATCAACAATACCTTCTGTCAAAAGTGCTTCAAACCGTTGCTTGAAGTAATCGTTTAAGGTGAATTCAGAAGGTAAAATAAAATTGGTTTCTTGGTAATTTAACTCAAAAGCTTGAATAACCATTGCCAGGTTTTTATAACCAGTAAAAGGCATTGTATTTTCTCCTCTCAATTTTCCTATCGCACTGACCAATCCTCTAACGCCATTTGAATTACGCTATCAACTGACTTGAAGTCATCATGAGTCAGGGGTTTAAGCTTCTGACGAGATTTCATCTCTTTGTGGTAATTGATATAGTAATCTTCAAATGTGTCATAGATTTGATCTTTGTTAAATGGGTATCTTAATTTGATATTGCATGAATTACTCATTGATACATTAACGTCAGTTATCTTGTTAACATGATAAAAGTCATCTGTCCAGATGCCAACGCCACCAATTATTTTACCTCTTTTAAATATTCCACTTCTCATATTACGCAGTGTGGGAATAATCCACAAAGTAGGCAAGCGAACCCCTAGAAATAATCTTGGTTTTTCATGATTTGGGCCAAAATAATAACTAAAACGGGCACAGGTTTTATTGTGCATCATTTTTCCTTCCTTGTTAAACTTACCAAATTCCAGATATTTTATGTGAGAGTAGTGATCTACTTCAGTCGCAAACTGAATGGTTGGATGATAATCCAGAATCTTCTGAATGATTTCCAGGATTCTATCCTTAATCTCTGGCTGTGTCAGTAAATAAGCTTGAAAAAAGGGCGGCAAAGAATCAAATAGGGAGTCTTCAACCACTTCAATGTCTTGTTTGCGATAGACTTTTCCCTCCAAATCTCGCAAAATCAAACAATAACGGTTATCTTTCGTGCGATCGATTTCATATTGTAACAGTAAGCTATTCGGCAGATGACGAGCCGCATAGTCTTTGGCGGGAGCCGAAAAATCAGCAGCAATTGAAATTAAAGAAAACTCTTGTTTCCAGTCCACTGGTGCAAATTGTTTACCGTCGGGAGGATGGCGCATTAATGCTTTTTTATAGCGCAGTAACTGATCGAGACTGGCTTTGCCACCGCTATTTTTCAGTTCGATAATCGCTAACCGGTTTTGTGGGTCAACGGCTAAAATATCCGATCGATTTTTGTCATTAATGTAATATTGTTTAGCCACTGGATTTAAATCCAGGAGCTTAGATAAGTGCAGCCAGATAAACTCCTCAAGTAAAGCTTCAGATTTAAATAAGAATTTACCTTTATGAAATTTGATCATTTTTATCGGTAATTATAACTCAAAGGGTAGGTTGGGCTTCATCAACCCAACCTACTCTGAAAACTTCACTTAACCAGACACCACAAAGTTAACTAAATTGCGCTTAGGCACAACAATCACTTTCTTCACTTCCTTACCCTCAATATAGCGTTGGGCAACTTCGGAATCGCGGGCATATTGCTCTAAAAGTGCCCGATCTTCGGTAGCGGGGACTTCGATTGTGCCCCGTGTTTTACCCATAATTTGAATTACTAGGGTAATCTCATCGACGACTAAGGCGCTCTCATCTACAACCGGCCAAGATTGGCGGTGAATGGACTCTTGATAACCCAAACTTTGCCATAATTCTTCAGCGATATGGGGGGCAAAAGGTGCGAGTAGGAGCAATAAGGTTTGAATCCCTTCGGTATAAACGGGAGAAGATTTACAGGGGGCATCGTTGAGGGCGTTACTGAGTTTCATCATCTCGGAAACGGCGGTATTAAACTGATAATCCCCTTCTAAATCATCGGTGATTTCTTTAATGGCGGTGTGGATGGCGCGACGGAGGTCTTTTTCGGCTTTTGTGTTAGCAGCTTGTGCTTCAGAAGACGATTCTGCAAACTCCATCGCTAACCGCCAAACCCGATTGAGAAAGCGAAATTGTCCTTCAACATCGGCATCATCCCATTCGAGGTCTTTTTCTGGGGGTGCTTTGAAGAGAATAAACATCCGTGCGGTATCTGCACCGTATTTGCCCAAGACAGTTAAGGGAGCAATACCGTTGTATTTGGATTTGGACATTTTCTCATAGGAAGTAACTAGAGAATCACCGGTATTCGGATCGGTTGGTTGATTGGTATCCTCAATTTGCTCGAGTTGAACATACTTACCGGTATTGGGATTCTTGTAGGTTAGAGCTTGTACCATGCCTTGGGTGAGCAACCGTTGGAAGGGTTCGTCAAAATTAATTAAACCGCGATCGCGCAAAACCTTCGTCACAAATCGAGAATACAATAAGTGTAGAATCGCATGTTCAATCCCCCCCACATACTGATCCACCGGCATCCAATCATTGGTTTTCGCCGAATCAAACACCGCCTTGTCATTCTTCGCATCCGGATAGCGCAAGAAATACCAAGACGAATCAATAAACGTATCCATCGTATCCGTTTCCCGTTTCGCCGGAGTGCCGCAGGTGGGACAATCTACATTGACCCAATCTTCTAACTGTGCCAATGGAGACGCACCCTTACCCGAAAACGCTACATCCTCCGGTAACCGTACCGGGAGTTGCTCGTCGGGAACTGGAACTGCTCCACAATTGGGACAATGAACAACAGGAATGGGAACCCCCCAATACCGTTGCCGAGAAATCAACCAATCCCGCAAGCGATACTGCACCCGTGCCTTTCCATACCCTTGACTTTGGGCATAATCAATGATGGCTTGTTTGCCTTCCGTGGAGGGAGCGCCATTAAACATACCGGAATTCACCATATAACCCGGTTCCGTATAAGCTTCGCTCAAACGCTCCGGTGCTTCCCCTTGAGTCGGGGAAATTACTACCTTAATCGGTAACTGCTGCTGCGTCGCAAACTGGAAATCGCGCACATCATGGGCGGGAACCCCCATCACTGCACCGGTTCCATACTCGTACAACACATAATCGGCAATCCAAATGGGAATCTCTTCACCCGTAAACGGATTAATTGCCCGTCCTCCGGTGGGTATGCCCCGTTTTGGCTTATCTTCGGCTGTGCGGTCAATATCGCTTTCTCCCTCAAGGGATGCGATAAACTCACTCACCGCTTGCTGTCGCTCTGGAGTCGTCACTTGCGGGGTTAAGGGATGTTCTGGAGCTAACACCACATAGGTGACTCCATACACGGTATCGGGACGAGTCGTAAATACAGCCATTTTCTCATCGAGTCCCACAATGGGAAATTCGAGATACGCTCCCACGGATTTGCCAATCCAGTTGGCTTGCATGAGTTTCACGCGCTCCGGCCATCCGGTGAGCTTATCCAAGTCTTGCAAGAGTTCTTCGGCGTAGTCGGTAATTTTCAAGAACCATTGTTTCAAAAGTTTGCGCTCGACTTTGGCTCCAGAGCGCCAGGAATAACCCTCGCTGTCTACCTGTTCATTGGCGAGTACGGTTTGGTCTACGGGGTCCCAATTCACGGCTGCTTCTTTCTGGTAGGCTAAACCGGCTTGGAAGAATTGCAAGAAAATCCATTGCGTCCACCGGTAATAGTCGGGGGAACAGGTGGCGACTTCCTGATTCCAGTCGTAGGAGAGTCCTAAGCGCTGGAGTTCGGCCTTCATCTGGCCAATGTTCTCATACGTCCATTTTGCCGGATGAATGCCCCTGGCGATCGCCGCATTTTCTGCTGGCAAACCAAACGCATCCCATCCCATGGGGTGCAGCACCCGATAGCCGCGCATCTGATAGACCCTGGCAATCACATCCGTTATCGTGTAATTTCTAACGTGACCCATGTGCAGGTTTCCTGAAGGGTAGGGAAACATGGAAAGGGCGTAGAACTTGGGTTTCTCTGGGTCGGTTAGTGTGGTGTCTACTCCTTGTTCAGCCCAAGTTTGTTGCCATTTTTCCTCAATTTCGACTGGATTATAGCGAGATTCCACGAGTTAAACTCCTGCGGGGTCATTCATTCTACTTGACTATTTTGACACAATCTGGCAGGTGTCGGCGCGTTCTCTGGGATTTTTATGGCGATATGTCAGAATTCTCATCTGTTATTAAAACTCAATCCAATGGGACACCAGTAGGATAAATCATCGGTGATCGGCCCTTCCGAAACTCTGATACCCAATCCACCAGAAATTAACTGATCTTGCCCATTATTGTATAACCAAACGCCCCATAACACATTCATTGGTTCACCCATAATCTCAAGTTGGGGAAAACTTAAAAGTTCTTGATAGACATACTCTTGTTCCGTATACCAGGGATCATTATTATCACTTTCACTGATGACTTCTCCAGACTCAAACGCAAACGCTCCTTCTCCTTGTCTGCCTAAAATGGGTTTGCCAAAATAGGAATTGCCTATGGTCTTCGGTGTCAGGGAAGTTTTAGGAAAATAGTCAAATACCGTAGCCGCAATCTGTGGCTCAAAAAAGTCAATGCCTAAATCCTGAATTAGGGCAAATACGCTCTTGGGTTGGAGGGCAAAAGCAGAGGCAAAATTAACCAAGATGACTCGCTTTTGTAGTATCAGTTCTTCTAGGGCTGGCCATAATGGGCGATCGCCTTCATCGGTATCATAAATGGCCCATTCCATGGGATACCACATGAACAGAATATCAATCGGCTCTCCTGTCCTTTGGTAAAATAAATATTCTCCATCTTGGATGCGGAGATATTCTAGGGGAAAGACCAGACTTCTTCCTTGCACATGACGGCTTAACCATTTCATAGTCCCCATATCTTCGGGATTGTTTAAGGCTGTAAACGCAATTCGACAGTTCGATAAGGGTTTATTCAAATCAGCAGCAGCTCTTTTCAGGTGTTGACCGAGAGTAACGGTTAAGATCCGATCCGATTCACAATCCGGGTCTTCTAACCCAAATTCTGCTGCAACCTGTCGATTTCCTTGGGTGCACTCAAACCAAAAACTAGGGGTTTGGGCATTGGTTTCAATCACTTTTTTGATGCCTGTTTGTTCATTCCAGCACCAGTCCAATCGCATACAAAAGGGGGGTAAGGAGTCAGACTTGACTAATTTAATTGTTTCCTGGGGAAAGCCATAATAATGCAAGGCTTCTTCCTCCAACGTGCGAAGAACCGACCAAGTTTCCATCAGAACCCGACCTACGGCTTCTGAAGCCTGTTTAATCTCTTGCACCATATCTGGAGAAACGGAATAACAGTGATAGAGAGCATAGGGAACTTTTTGTTGGACTAGAGGTAAACCGGTTTCGCCATCAATGGGACAAATGTCATACCATTTCATTTGCATGGCGTGATTAAACAGTTGATCCCGTTGAGGACAGTTAAACGGATTAAGATTCTCAGAATTCATGGGTGTTTCTTCGATTTATTTACCACCGACGCACAACTGCCTGTTCTAGAAGGAATGGATCGCCAGTTAACCGTATCTGAAATTTTAAGTTGGTTAATTCTCTAAAATCTCCTCCTCATTCCCTATTCCTGTGCGATCGCGAAGATTGACCAGATTGCTTCATTATTAGGCTAACTCATTAGCTTAGGGGATTAGCGGCAAGGTTAACTACCTAGGGGTTGATTGGCGATCGCTAACAGCCCAGAAAAAAAAGTAGAACCTTGACAACTCAATCATCATGTAGGTGCGATCCTTTATCAAGTCCTACCCTCCTTGGCTATCTATAAAACAGTAGGAAACCATCCGTAAGCCAAGGGAGGAGAGGATGTCTCTAGAAGCAAATGCCTTGAGTAATGCCAAAGATACAGCGCTTTGCGCTGTTATGATGGACAGTAACAACAATGAGTAAACCAGTTTTTTAAAGGTTCAGGATTAATTAACTTTATAGCGTGAAAAATGGTTTTCCTATTACCTATTACCGCGCGAAGCGCTGTATTACCTATTGCCTCTTCCCTAGCGCTCTATATCCATTTCCTCAACAACCATCTGAGCCAACTGTGCAGCCGCTCCTGTCTCTCCGCGCACTCTTGCTAGGCGATCGCGCATTTCCTGTAATTGCTCGGGATGGTCTAAATACTCAATCACTTGCTGGGCTACTTCTTCGGCTTCTAAATGTCCTACCCATTCTGGAACAATCATCTCTTTTGCCCAAATATTGGGCCAAGCAAATAATTCCCCTCGCTGTTGTTTCCAGAACAGAATCACTTTATTGATTACCTTAGCAATACTCGAACCTACAGCCGGTAAATGGGCTAACATTCCCCAAATACCATCCCAACTCCGCATTGCGTCGAGCTGCTGGGTGGGCAATAATACAATCATTGGTAGGCACAAAGACCCCAATTCTGCCGTATTTGCCCCGACTGTCGTTATACAAAATTGACATTGGGTGAGCATTTCATACGCCGGAAAGGCAGTCCACAGATCGATTTCTAAACCACTTGGGGTTTTTAGGCGCGGTTGAGACCCGTTTTCAATTAACTCAGCTTTCCCTGTAGGCCAATATTGCAGAGTTCGATTGAATTGAGGATCGCCAAATAGGGCTAAAGTTTCGATATTGAGGGTTGGGGCAACGGGAATGATAAATTGGGTTTGAGGGCGCTGTTGATGGATCAACTGGGCGATCGCCAATGAGAACGGTAATCCCGGCCGCAATTTATCCGGTTTTGACCCCGGTAATACCGCAATCAACTCCCTATCAACCGGATTTTCAGATGTCGAAACCGACTGGGCTGAGTCTGCCATTAAATCCCCCACTACAGTGAATTTATGGGCTAAATTGGGTTGTACTTTGTCTAAAATTTGGCGATTCATCACCGCAAATCGGTCAATCCAAGGCTGCCATCTGGCTTCCCATTCTGCATATACCAGGGTTCGATAGCCCAACCGCTTGCCCAATATGAGAGTAAAAAATTGATCGCCTCCCAGAAACAGCACCAAACCGCGATCGCTCCATTGCCAATTTTGGGCCGTTTTCCCCCACAATAAAAAGAGGATAAAATCTTCTGGCCCCTGAACTCGATTTACCTCTGGCAAAGAGGCTGCCATCTCGGTTTCCGAACCACTGGCATGGGGACAAGGGGATAACACCACAGAGATGCGAACCCTTTTGTTGTTCGCTCCTAGAGCCTGGCGAATTTCTTTGACCACCGGACGCACCCAAGTGGTTAATTCTCCCGGCCCATTTGAGAGAATCAGAATATCGATCGTAGATTCAGACACAGATATGGACATAACCTCATTAATTGAAGCGATCCAAGCCGGCGATCGCGCTACAGTACAGACTTTAACTCAAACCTGGGATCAAACTGAATTCAATGACCAAGGAAGCGTTGCTTTAATTACTGCGGCTGAACAGGGAGATCCTGAGATTTTACACCTATTAATTGAGGCCAACCTCAATGTCAATCAAGGGGATGAGGATGGATGGACCCCGTTAATGGAAGCGAGTGCTGGGGGTTATGTAGAACTGGTAAAACAATTACTCACTGCTGGTGCTAATGCCAATACTCCAAGTAACGAGGGTATAACCCCTTTGATGGCTGCCGCTGCTAAAGGCCACACTGAAGTTGTGACTCTCTTGGTTGAACAAGGTGCTGATTTAAAAGCCAAGGATAAGAATAGTTGGACCGCTCTGATTTGGGCTTCGGCGGAGAAACAGAGTGACATGGTGAACTTACTGCAAACCTTGCGCTCTAAGGCTGGGGAGTAGAATTGGGTCATGAAAAGGTAAAACCTAGTTTTGCCTTTTACCTCTTGCCCATGCCCTAATTCCCACTAAACCCCAAATTGTCCCCAAATTTGTTGAGCAATGCGTTTGGTTAACGTCGGTTTCGAGGTAAATAGTTCTCGCAATGCCCAAGAACTTAACCGGGGAAGGGTACCGATCATCCGCCGAATTAACCACTCCCGGAAAAGGAAACCCAGCAATGTCCCAATGACTGCGGGTAAAACAACCCAAATCAGCACAGAGATCAGCAGTTGTTGGAGAACCCCAGGATCTTGAAGGACAACGAGCAGGTTTCTGATACTCAAGATAGCACTGGGAATCCAAATCGTGAGCATGGCGATCGCCCAGGCAATGCGATCGACCAATTGAGTGGTTCTCAGTTGCAAGAAACTCAACAGTTCATTGATCAACCAATTGTGACTTTGAACCACCCTCAAGCATTCTGGTCTATCCAATAATTCTCGGCCGACTTGGTTAATCAGATCTCCATCTGGAGATAAGACAGTTCGTAATAGAAACTTACCTTCTTTCGTGTTATTCCCAACATAAAAAGTCCTAAATGTCAAGGCCGATTGAATGGTTCCCTTAGATGTTGTATCAACAACTACCATCTCCCGAAGATCGACCAAGAGGCGAGCCAATTGACGAGGGGGGATGATTAGGCGATCGCCCCCCAACTTCACCCCCTCAATGTGTTGGAGCATCAACGGATTCAGATAAAACACAAACTCCCCATCTTCGGCTCGAATACAAGGCGCAATCAAGCTTCCTGGAGTTTGCGGCGGGTTTACCAGCGATCGAACCCGCTCTACCGTATTTCGGATAAACTTAAACACACTCTCCTTTGGAGTTTCATCTACCGATTAGGATTAACAAACGTGGCAGCCGGTAATCTAAACCGTCCATCCGTACTTTTTTCCAGAATATTTTGCACAATCTCGACCATAAACTCCAGCAAACCCCGCCATTGCCGTTCCCCAGAATTTACCCCTTCATTATGGATTTGGATCAACAATTCCTTCTGATCAAAATCGAGTAACTTCTCATGGTATCGATTAATAATATCCCCATCAAGTTGCATGACCGTTTGCGCATAGATAATATCCGTTGATTCAGACTTGAGATCTTGACTATCTAAAGCTGACTTCAGTTCTTGCAGTTTGCGCAAACCTCGCAAAAAACGACCATTCGAGAGCAAATTCTGTAGTTTGTCTTCATCACTCGGATCGTCTGGGTTCGGCAGTCGCTCTTGAGGATCGAATAAATCATTCGTCGGATTACTGAGGACTTGTCGATACTCCATCAGCAATTTGCGACGCAATCCATGATAGCGATGGTAAAGTGCTGGAGGAATTTGACGCTGATAAAAATACTGTTCATCCCCTTCATTCTCTGGAATGTCATAGATATAACGATAGGCTTCCTGGGGCACAAATTTGCTCCCCGTAATTTGTGACACTATCATCGTATTGACTTCTAGGGCAGTCATATCGGTGAGAACTTCACCTAACCCGACAACAAAATCGCTAAACCGGCGTTGAAGACTAGACACTTGTCCCAACTGCCCATTCTGGGTAGGTGTTATTTCTGTTGAATCAGGCATGACAATTGTACTCCTATTGAATAAAGTTGTTGATTAACTCGGTTGGGTTTGATTTGAGCAGTAAAGAGAATCTTTAGTCTAAGATTTTTTTTCCTCAAAAGGATCTTCACTCATCGGCAAAAGGATCGTCTCCCAAAGCATCAAAGAGTTCTGACTCTTCTTGTTGAGTTGATCCCTCTGATAAGTCTAGAGACTCAGCAAAAGGATCGGCAGCATCATCGTCCTCAGCAAACAAATCAGCTAAGGGATCAACCTCATCCTCCTCCAGCATCAGTTCTTCTGTGATAGCTGGAGGAGTAATCTCCTCTTCCTTCTCCCAGTCTTCAGATAAAAGCTCCTCTAATCCATCAGACTGATCCAAGATCGAATCTTGAACTGACTCACCAAAGGAATCTAACTCCTCTTGGGCAAATTCGTCAATCATTCCTTCTAACTCTGGTTCCACCACTGTCGGTGCCGTATGACTCACTGGCGAATCCTCCCACAGATCGCCCATATCTGCTCCAATTTCCTCTATTGCCTTCGCATCGCTCAGAACTTGAGCGCTCGCCCGATCTTCAGCGATCGCATTACTCCGATCGCCTAGGGGAAAATCTAGCTCCTCTGTATCTCCAAACACATCTAACAAATCAGCATCTGTCTCTTCTGCTTCACCATACTCCTCAATCACCTCTGAAGAAAAGTCGGGGAGATCTAAAGGAATTTGTACTTCTTCTTCCTCTGGCTCAAACACATCTAGTAATGCTTCTGTTTCTACAGAACTTTCTTCAGGAGAACTCATATCATTCCAAATCGTCTCCGACATCGTATCCATTTCAAACGCACTTAAAATTTCTGCTTCTTCTTCCTCTGATGCTTCGGGAATTCCCAAAGGCTGTTGATCCGCACTCGCAAACGGATCTCCCTCTGCTTCCTCTATTTTTTCCCATAAAGATTCTTGGGATTCATCTAATAGCAACTCTTCTTCTGAACTCGAAAATGGATCGTCATCTACTCCTAAATCCTCTTCCAAAGATTCAGCCAATTGAGCTGGAGCAGTTTCTGTTTCTTCTTGCCATAAATCTTCAGTTGATAAATCCTCTTCAGAACTCGTGAACGTAGCGGACTCAGATTCCTCAATTTCTTCCCACAATTCCTCTGTTTCTGCCATAGGAAATGGATCGTCTTCGATTTCCACCAATTCTTCTTCTAAAGATTCCTCCAATGGCGGAGTCTCTGCAATTTCTTCTTCCCACAACTCCTCTTCTGAACTCGCGAATGGATCGTCTTCCACTTCCACCCGTTCTTCCGCTTCCAAAGATTCCTCTAATACGGGAGGCTCTAAAGTTTCTTCTGTCTCCCACAGTTCTTCTGTCTCTGAACTAGCAAACGGATCGTCTTCCATTTCCACCAATTCTTCCGTTTCTAAAGATTCTTCTAATGCGGGAGGCTCTAAAGTTTCTTCTGTCTCCCACAATTCTTCTGTCTCTGAACTAGCAAACGGATCGTCTTCCATTTCCACCAATTCTTCCGTTTCTAAAGATTCTTCTAATGCGGGAGGCTCTAAAGTTTCTTCTGT